>NZ_JBSFJC010000020.1:0-87540 GCF_053597855.1 Kitasatospora sp. NPDC001225 | reverse complement strand
TGCCTGCGCGTCACATCCAACAGTCCTACCGGGTTCTGCCCCGGAGCGGGGCAGAACCCGAAGATTGATCACAACATCACACAGGCCCTAGGGCGGCCGGGGCGCTCAGGAGGCTCAGAAGGTGAAGCGCAGCGAGCGGACCCGGTGGTCGAAGCTGGACGGGACGAGCTGCGGCTCGCCGACCGACCGCGCCTCGGGAAGACGGGTGAACAGCTCGCGGAACAGCGTCGTCATCTCCTGCCGGGCCAGGTGCGCGCCGAGGCAGTAGTGCGGACCGCCGCCACCGAAGCCGAGGTGGGCGTTGGGCGTGCGGGTGATGTCGAAGACGTCGGGGTCGGGGAAGACCTCCTCGTCGCGGTTGGCCGAGCCGTAGAACAGCGCGACCTTCTCCCCCGCGCGCAGGAGCGGGCCGCCGGAGCCGCCCAGCTCGTGGTCGACGGCGAGGGTCCGGTTGAACTGGATGATCGGCGTGGCGTGGCGGACCATCTCGTCCACCGCGCCGCCGAGCCGTCCGTCGAGGTCCTCGAGCAGCAGGGCGCGCTGCTCGGGGTGGACGGTCAGCAGGTGCAGGCCGTGGGCCAGCGCGTTGCGGGTGGTCTCGACCCCGGCGACCAGCAGCAGGCTGAAGAAGGCGCCCAGCTCGCGTCCGGTGAGCCGGCGGCCGTCCACGTCGGCGGTGACCAGCGCGGAGATCAGGTCCTCCTCCGGCCGACGACGGCGACGGCGGCCGATCCCGGCGACGATGCCCTGCATCCGGGCGAGCGCCCGCAGCCCGCGCCCCGGCACCCGCAGCCGGCGGCGCAGCGGCCGGGCCACACCGATGTCCTCGGAGGTGCGGTTGACCAGGTCGAGGATGGTGCGGCGAGGCCGCTCCGGGATGCCCATCATGGTGCAGATCACCTGGAACGGGAGTTCGGCGGCGACCGCGGTCACGAAGTCCTCCGGCCGCTCCCGCTCGATCCGGTCGACCAGCTCGGTGCTGATCCGCCGGACGTCCTCCTCGACCCGGTCGAGCAGCCGCGGGGTGAACGCCCGCGAGACGATCCGGCGCAGCTGGGCGTGGCGGGGGTCGTCCAGGTTGACCATCGAGTCGCCGAACAGCAGCCGGACCCAGCGGGCCGGGACGGGGGTGGTCACGCCGGGGCCGCTGAGGAAGACGGCGGGGGTGCGGCTGGCCTCGACCACGTCGGCGTGACGGACCAGGGCGTGGAAGCCGCGACCGGTGGCGCGGTCGCCGAAGAACACCGGACCGGGGCGGCGGCGCAGCTCGGCGAAGGCGGCGGCGCGGTCGGGGGCGGGCAGCTGCCAGAAGCCGGGGTCCGCGAGGTCGACGGACGCGGGCAGGGCGGCGGGCTCGGTCGGCTTCGCGGGCTCGGCCGGGGTGGCGGCCTCGGCCGAATCCGCTGTTTCAGCCGGGGTGGCGGGGTCGGCCTCGTCGGCGGGCTCGGTGGATCCGGGTGGGTCGGCCTGCTCTGCGGCCTCGGCCGGTTCAGCGGTTCCGGCCGCCTCCGCCGCTTCGGTCGGCTCTTCGGCTTCAGCCCGCTCCGCGGCTTCGGCTGGTCCGGCGACGTCGGCCGACTCGGCGGCTTCGGCCGGTCCGGCAGCTTCCTCAGCCTTGGCCGACTCCTCTGCTTCATCCGGCTCGATGGCTTCGGCCGGTTCGACAGCTCCGGCCTGCTCGACAGCTCCGGCCGGGGTGGCGGCTTCGGCCTGCTCGCCGAGTTCCTCGGCTTCGACTTCAACCACGGCCGTCGCCTGTTTCCGGCCTGTCGCCTGCTGCGGGACGGTCGGCTCCGTGGGGGCAGCGGACTTGGCATTGTCGGCAATGGGCGCCGAGGTATCCGTCGGGGTCTCCAAGGCCGGACCTCCCTGCTTCTGAACAGCGTCGTCCCGATACGCACCGTACGGGGTGGTGCACATTAAGTGAGCAATGGGGTACGTGCTGTCAAACCGCCCCGATGGTCCTACGAGCCGTTGTTCGGTTCGTCGCGTCGGGTCGGCGGGCCGAACCGGGTGGTGATCCGGCGGGCTCCGGGGGCCGGCGGCCGGGCATGGTCTCACGGCACAGAACCGGCCATGACCGGAGGGTGCACTACGGGCCGGGCAGGGCGGGTGCGACGATGAGTGCCATCGTGATGACCGACCGGATCCGCCTGCTGCGCGCCGTGGTCTTCGCCGCGCTGTGCGTGGCGATGGCCGCCACCGCGCACGTCGCCATGGCCGGATCCGGAGTCTCTCCGACGGTGCTGGCCGGCGGGTTCGGGGCGATCCTCGGGCTGACCTGGCTGCTCGCCGGGAAGCGGCGCGGACTCGGGGTGATCAGCCTCTGGATGGTCGTGGCGCAGACCGCACTGCACCAGTTGTTCGAACAGGCCGCGGCGTTCTCCCGAGGGGGCGGCGGCCTCGGCCGGCTCGCCACCACGGACTGGGCCGCCCTCCTGCTCTGCAACCCCGACCGGGCCCCCGGCGGGCTCTCCCCGGTCGAACTGGCGCGGATGGCGGGCATCGACCCGGACGTCCCGCCGGCCACCGGCAGTCTGCGGCCGGCGGCCGGGACGCACCACGGGGGCTCGGGCGTGACCGCCGTGGACGCGGGCCTGCCCGGGATGACCGGGATGCCCGACGGACCGCACACGATGCCCGACGGCGCGTTGCACGGCGGTGGGTCGTACGGCGGCGGGTCGTACGGCACGGCGCAGGACCTGGTGAGCGCACCGGCGCAAGGACCGGCGCACGACATGGCGCACGGGATGTCCCACGGCATGTCACCGGGAATGGCCGCCGCCCACGTGCTCGCCGCGCTGGCGTGCGCGCTCCTGCTCTGGCGCGGCGACGCGGCGCTGGTCCGGCTCTTCGAGCTGCTCGGTGCGCTCGGCGCGGTGGTCGCGGGCGCGCTCCTGCTCCCGCTGCTGGCGCTGTTCGCGCGCCCCTTCGGCTACCGGGCCCCGGCAACTCCCCGCCCGGCCGACGACCGGGCCCGGCCGCCCCGGTCGGTGCTGCTGACGCATGCCGTGGTCCGGCGCGGGCCGCCGGCGTTCGCCCTCGCCTGCTGACGCGCCCGCCGCTGCTTCTCCCCGCCCGGCCACCTCCGGCCACCGGGACCCCGCGACGGGCAGGTCGCCCTGCCGTACGGCCGCGCCCCGCGCCGTCGTGCCGTCAGGGTGCGGGCCGTCGTCCGCCGCCGCGCCTCCCCAGGGCCGGCGTGCCGCGCGGCTGCCCATGGACGCCGACGGTGCCGCCCTGCGCGGTGCCGCTCCCCGCCTTCCCCTCGGGACCTTCCCATGCCTGACTTCGACGGCGCACCGGCTCCGGCCGGCGCCACCGTCCCGCCGTTCCCGCTCCCCCGGACGCGCCCGCCCCGCCGGGCACGCCCACCGCGCCTAGCGCTCGACGGACCGCGGTCCGTCCGGAGCACGGCCTTCGGAGCCTCCCTCGCCCAGCCGGGCCAGCAGCCGGGCCGACCACTCGGGCGAGGGCCCGTCGGTGGCGCCCGCCCGCACCCGGCCGTGCAGCTGCTCGGCCCTGGCCAGCCACTCCCGGCAGCCGGCGCAGCGCGCGACGTGCCTGTCCAGCCGGACCTCCGGCAGACCGCTCGGTTCGCCGTCGAGCCGGGCGGACAGAGCGGTACGGAACTGCGCGCATCTCATACGACCATCGTCCCGCATGGCCGTGCCGCCGGGACCGGCCGGGCAGGGGGCCGTCGTGGATGACGAGCAGCTCACCGCACTGGCACTGACCGCCCGCTCCGGACGGGCGGCCGACGTCGAGGCCTTCGTCCGGGCGACCCAGCGGGACGTCTGGCGCTTCGTCGCCCACCTGACCGACGTGCAGTCCGCCGACGACCTCGCCCAGGAGACCTTCCTGCGCGCACTGCGCGGCCTGCCCGCGTTCGCGGGGCGCTCCTCCGCCCGCACCTGGCTGCTGTCGATCGCCCGGCGGACGGTGATCGACCGGTACCGGATGGCCGCCGCCCGACCGCGCTGCGCGGCCCTGCCGGACTGGCAGGAGGCGGCGGAGCGGCAGGGCGGCGCACCGACGGCCGGGTTCGAGGACGGCGTCGCACTCGGCGACCTGCTCGACCGGGTGCCTGCCCAGCGGCGCGAGGCCTTCGTGCTGACGCAGGTGGTCGGCCTGAGCTACGCCGAGGCGGCCGAGGTCGCCGGCTGCCCCGTCGGGACCGTCCGCTCCCGGGTCGCCCGGGCGCGGGAGGAGCTGGTGGCACGCCTGCGCGCCGCCGAGGCCGGGGAGCTCGCGACCGCCTGCTGAGCGGCGGGCGGGCAGCGGGCAGCGGGCAGCGGCGGACAACTGACAGCGAACAGATAACAGATTTTGAAATCTGTTATCTGTTCGCTGAAAGCTGTCGTCTGTCATCTGTCATCTGTCCGTTGTCCGCTGCCAGCCGTCAGCTTCCGGCTATCGAGAAGAAATCCCCCAAGTGTTCGGAACCGGAGCCCCCTCGCCACCGACTGCTGTACCGGACCCCGCCGCCGAGGCGGCGTCCGGTACAGCAGTACGGGAGACGGAGGGACTTCATGACGGCGCAACCAACCCCGACCGCCTCATCTCTGACGGAGCGTCAGCAACCACCGGCGGACCGCTGGAGCCTGGTCGTCGCCGCCGGACTGCTGTCCTTCGTCGCGATGCTCGACATGAACGTGGTCAACCTCGCGCTCACCGACATCTCGGCCGGCCTGCACGTCTCCCCCGGGGTCGCCCAGTGGGCCGTCCTCGGGTACCAACTCCCGCTCGTCGCCCTGCTGTTGCCCGCCGGGCGCTGGCTGGACCAGGTCGGCACCCGCTCGGCCCTGCTGCTCGCGGTCGGCTGCTTCGCCCTGTGCAGCGTGCTGGCCGCCTGCGCCCCCTGGGCCGGTTGGCTGATCGCGGCCCGGCTGTTCCAGGGCGCCTTCGGGGCCGTGCTCTTCGTCCTGATGCCGGTACTCGCCGCGACCTCCGTCCGACCCGAGCTGCGCGGCCGGGCGATGAGCGTGCCCGCGACGCTCGGTCCGCTCGGCGCCGTCACCGGGCCGGTGATCGGCGGTCTGCTGCTGGACCACCTGGGCTGGCGGGCGATCTTCCTGGTGAAGCTGCCGGTCTGCCTGGCCGCCGTGCTGATCGTGCGGCGCCACGCCCCGCGCCGAGGCGGACTGCGGCCGCCCGACCGGTCCTCGCTCGGCGACGCCGCGCTGATCGGCGCCGCCGTGGCCGCCGTCCTGCTCGGGCTCACCCTGGCCCCGAAGTCCGCGCTGTGGCTGCTGCTCGTCCTGCCCGCCGTTCCGCTGGTGCTGCTCTGGCTGCGCCGCCCGGGCGGCCGACCGGTGGCCGAGGTGCTGTGGGCCGCCGGGACCGCCGGGGCCAACGCCTCCGTGCTGGCGCTCGCCGCCGGCTTCGCGGCCTGCCACTACCTGCTCGCCCAGCACCTGCGCGGCCCTCGGGGCGAGAGCGCCACGGCCACCGCGCTCACCATGCTGGCGTTCCCGCTCGGCATGGTGCTGGCCGGCCGGGTCGGCGGCCGGCTGGCCGACCGTTGGGGCGCCCGCCCGACCGCGCTCACCGGCGCCGCCGTCACCACCCTCGGCCTGGCCCTGCTCGTCCCGCTGGACACCGGCTGGTCCGCCCCCGAGATCGCCGCGCGACTCGCCCTCGCCGGTGCCGGGATGGGCCTCAACGGCGGCCCCACCCAGGCCCTGGTGATGTCCGCCTCCCCACCCGGGAAGCTCGCCACCGCCGGCTCCGCCGTCCAACTCGCCCGCAGCCTCGGCTTCGCGCTCGGCCCGGCCCTCGCGACCGCCACCGCCCTGGCCGGGGCCCGCGACACCACCGGGACCCGGGCCGGAATCGCCCTGGCCGCCCTCGTCGCGGCCACCGCCGTCGCGCTGCTCGCCCTGCACCGCCGCCCCAGGCCCTGACCGCCCCACCCCGCACTGCACCGCACCGCGCCGCACCCGCCCGAGCGCACCCCACCACCACCCCCTCCCCACCGAAGGACCTCCTCAGATGACCGACACGATCCCCGACCCGGCCGCCACCGACGACGCCCCGCGCTGCCCGTACGGGTACGACCGGCTGCCCTCCCCCGTCCCGCTGTACGGTCCGGAGTACAAGCGCGACCCGTACCCGCTCTACCAGCGGATGCGCGAGGTCGGGCCGGTGCACCGGGTGGAGTTCCCCAGCGGCATCCACGCCTGGCTGGTCACCGGCTACCGGGCCGCCCACGCGGCCCTCAACGACCCCCGCCTCGGGAAGAACCACAGCCTCGGCAACGACAACTGGCGCCGACTCGCGTCGATCATGCCCGAGCCCCAGCACTCGCAGCTCCAGGTCCACCTGCTCCACCAGGACCCGCCCAAGCACACCTCGATGCGCCGGCTCGTGCTCGACGCCTTCGCCCCGCGCCGGGTGGAGTCGCTGCGCCCCCGGTTCCAGGAGCTGGCCGACGCCCTGGTGGACGAGCTGCCGGAGTCCGGCGGCGCGGACCTGGTGGCCGGCTTCGCGGCCCACTACCCCTTCCGGGTGCTCGCCGAAGTCATCGGCCTGCCGCCCGAGTTGGCGGACCGCTTCGACCGGGACTGGGGCAAGGTGGTCCAGCCGGTCGGCCCGCAGGACCCCGGCCGCCCGGCCTACGAGGCCCGGCTGCGCGGCCTCCAGACGTACATCGCCGACGTCGTCGCCCGTAAGCGCGCCGACTGCCGGGAACCCGGCTGGGCGGCACAGGAGGACCTGCTGGGCCGGCTCGTCGCCGCCCATGACGCGGGCGAGTTGAGCCGCGCGGAGCTGGACTCGATGGTGTTCCAGCTGCTGGTCGCCGGGCAGGAGCCGGTCACCAACCAGATCACCACCATGCTGGTCACCCTGCTGCGCCACCCCGAGCAGCTCGCCCGGCTGCGCGAGGGCGTCGACGAGCCCGGCCGGCTCGCCCGGGCGGTGGAGGAACTGCTGCGCCACGACGCCGCGTTCGAGCTCACCACCTGGCGGTTCTTCGCCGAGGACAGCGACCTGTTCGGCACCACCGTCCCGGCCGGCGACTCGGTGATCGTCTCGCTCTGCGCCGCCAACCGCGACGACGCGCAGTTCCCCGAGCCCGACCGCCTCGACCTCGACCGCACGCCCAACGCCCACCTGGCCTTCGGCCACGGCATCCACTACTGCCCCGGCGCCGCGCTGGCCCGGGCCGAACTCCAGGTCGCCCTCGCCACCCTGCTCACCCGGCTGCCCGGGCTGCGTCCGGCCGAGGCGCCCGGCGACGGCCTGGCGGACCTGGCCTGGGTCCCCGCCGTCCTGGCCCGCGGGGTGAACCGGCTGCCGGTCGCCTACGACCACCGCCGCTGACCCCCGGGCGCACCGCGCCCCGGCTCCGACCGTCCGGAGCCCGAAACCCGTACCGCACCGCCTTTCGTGGAGGACCCACCATGCCGCCCGTCGGCACCGCCCCTGCCGTCATCACCCCCGACGCCCTCACCACTGCCACCAGCGCCCCCGACACCGGCACCCCCGCCGCCGCCCTCGCCGCCCGCGTCCTCGGCCTGCTGCTGCCGCACCGCCGCGCCGCGGACCCGGAGTTCGACGCCCGCCCGGAGCACTTCCCGCTCCAGCTGGCGCAGTTGGCGGACTTCATCGCCGCCGGCGAACCGATCGTCCTGACCCTGCCCGGCTTCCCCTGCAAGTCGCCGAACCCCGCGAAGGTGCTCGGCCACCTGCCCGACGAGGGCGAACGGCTGTCGCTGACCTTCCTCGACGGCCTGTGCGCCGAGATCGGCCGCCTGCACGCGCCCGGTGCGCGCATCCTGATCTGCTCGGACGGGCACATCTTCGGCGACCTGATCAACGTCCCGGACGACCACATAGACGCCTACTCGGACGCCCTGACCGCCATGATCGCCCGCGAGGGCCTGGCCCACCTCGACACCTTCGACCTGCGGGCCGTCCTCGGCGACCTCCCGTACGACGAGAAGCGCGCCCGGGTGCACGCCCGGTACGCGCCGAGCGTCGAGGAGCTGCGCGAACAGGTGCTGACCGAGGAGGAGACCCTGCGGCTCTACCGGGGCATCACCCGCTTCCTCACCGAGGACACCGTCGGCTTCACCGGCACCCGCTCCGCCCTCCAGCGGGAGTGCCGCCGCCGCGCCTACGGCGTGATCCAGCGCAGCCGTGCCTGGGGCGAGTTGATCGCCGAGCACCACCCGCGCGCCGTCCGGCTCTCCATCCACCCGCAGCCGGCCGGGGCGTCCAAGTTCGGCATCCGGCTGCTGGCGGCGGCCGACTCCTGGACCACCCCCTGGCATTCCTCCGTGCTCCACCGCGCCGACGGCCGGCGGGAGTTGCTGCGCAGCGACGAGGCCGCCCGGCTCGGCCGACTGGTCCTGCGGGACGGCCGGCCGAGCCACTACGAGTCCCGCTAGGCTGCGGCCCCGTACGGGAAGGGACGGAACACCTAGCGCCCCGGCACGGCGGCCTCCGCCGCAGCCGGGGCCGGGGCGCGGTGGTCGAAGGCGATCAACGGGTCGCCGGTGAGCGGGTGTTCGACCACCGCGGCCCGCACCCCGAAGACCTCGGCCAGCAGCTCGGCGGTCAGCACCTCGCGCGGCGTCCCGGAGGCCACCAGGGCGCCGCGGTGCAGGACGTGCAGCCGGTCGCAGACCGAGGCGGCGGCGTTGAGGTCGTGCAGGGCCACCAGGGTGGTGCGGCGCTGCTCCCGGAGCAGGGCGAGCAGTTCGACCTGGTGCCGGACGTCCAGGTGGTTGGTCGGCTCGTCCAGCACCAGGACGTCCGGCTGCTGGGCGAGCGCCCGGGCCAGCAGCACCCGTTGCCGTTCCCCGCCGGACAGTTGGGCGAACCGGCGGTCGGCGGCCCCGGCCATGCCGACCCGGGCCAGCGCCTCGGCCGTGATCCGGCGGTCCTCGGCGTCGTCGGCCGCGAAGGCCCGCTTGTAGGGCGTGCGGCCCATCGCGACCACCTCGCGGACGCTCAACTCGAAGTCCCCGCCGCGCTCCTGGGGCAGCGCCCCGATGTGCCGGGCGGACTCCGCGGGCCGTAGCTCCGCCAGATCCCGCCCGGCCAGCAGCACCCGCCCGGCGCTGGGCCGCAGGTGCCGGTAGACGGTGCGCAGCAGGCTGGACTTGCCGCTGCCGTTGGGTCCGACCAGTCCGGCGATCTCCCCCTCCTCGGCGATCAGGTTGGCCCCGGCCAGCACCGTCCGGCCGGCCAGGGCGACACTCAGGTCCTCGACGGCGATCCTCAACTGCGCTCCAGTCGTCGGTCCAGCAGGTAGAGCAGGGTGGGGGCGCCGAGGACGGCGGTGACCACGCCGATCGGCAGTTCCTGGCCGTCCAGGGCGGTGCGGGCCACGGTGTCGACGACGACCAGCAGCAGCGCCCCGGTGAGCGCGGACAGCGGCAGCAGCCGCCGGTGGTCGGCGCCGACCAGCAGCCGGCACACGTGCGGCACCATCAGCCCGACGAAGCCGATCGCCCCGGAGACGGCGACCAGCACCCCGGTGAGCACACTGGTGACGACGAAGACCTCGCGGCGCAGCCGGGCGACGTCCACACCGAGCCCGGCGGCCGTCTCGTCGCCCATCAGCATCGCGTTGAGCCCCCGGGCGCGGGCCTGGAGCAGGGCCAGCCCGAGCGCCACCGCGACGGCCGGGACGGCGAGTTGGTCCCAGACGGCGCCGCCAAGGCTGCCCATCAGCCAGAACAGCACGCCCCTGGTCTGCTGCTCGTCGCGGGTCTGCAGGACCAGGTAGCTGGTGATGCCGCCGAGGAACTGGGCGATGCCGATGCCCGCGAGGACCAGGCGCAGCGGGGAGAAGCCGCCACCGCGCCGGGCCATCAGCCAGACCAGCGAGAACGCGGCGAGCGCGCCGGCGAACGCCGCCAGGGAGACGGTGAGGCCGAGCGCGCTGCCGAAGGAGAGCTGGAGCCCGAGGGTGGTGCCGAGGACGATCGCGGCGACCGCGCCGAGCGAGGCCCCGGAGGAGATGCCGAGCAGGTAGGGGTCGGCGAGCGGGTTGCGGACCAGGGCCTGCACGGCGGTGCCGACCAGGCCGAGCCCGGCGCCCACCACGGCCGCCAACAGGGCACGGGGGACGCGCAGTTGCCAGACGATGAGATCACGGGTGCCTGGCTCCGGGGCCCGGCCGGTGAGCCGGCGGGCGACCACCGACCAGACCTCGGCGGCCGGGACGTCCACCGAGCCGAGCGAGACGGCGGCCGTCAGCGCGAGCACCAGGGCGACGACGAGGACGGCGGCCAGCGGCCCGGCCCGCAGGATGCGGGCCGGGCGGACTTCGCCGCGCTCCTTCCGAGCGGTGGCCGACGTCACCGGCTACTGCCCGTTCTTGGCGAGGTCGGGGGCCTTGACGAGGTCCGGGTGGACGGTCGCGGCGATCTGCCGGACGGCGTCGGCGTTGCGCACCCCCGCGATGGTCGTCACCTCAGAGCCGAGCCGGACGAAGTGCCCTTCCTGGACGGCCTTCAGGCCCTGGGTCGCGGGAAAGCCCTTCAGGAAGGCCTCGGCCTCGTCGAAGGCCTTGCGGGTGGCCTCCTCGCTGCCCCGGTTGCGCACGGCCAGCTGGATCCAGTCCGGGTTCTTGGCGACCACGTCCTCCCAGGAGCCGGGCTTGAAGTCGGCGTCGCAGTCGGCGAACACGTTGCGCGCCCCGGCCTGGGTGATCACGGCGTTGGCGACCTGCCGGCCGCAGACCGCCACCGGCTGCTTGGTGCCGGCGTCGAAGTCGAAGACGAAGTAGCTCGGCCGCTGCCCCTCCGGCACGGCGGCGAGCGCGGTGCGGACCTCGCCGAGCTGCTTCTCCATCCCCGCGACCAGCTCCTCCACCCGCGCGGCCGTGCCGGTGACGGCGCCGAGCCGGCGGACGTCCTCCTCGATCCCGGCCAGGTCGGTGCGCGGCGCCTTGGCGGCCTTCGGCGTCCCGGCGCAGGCGGTGGAGAGCAGGTACACGTGCTGGATGCCGGCCGCCGCGTACTCCTCCTCGCTCGGCCCGGTGGCGCCGCCGCCCATCATCGGCATCGCGCCGAAGGTGTCCACGTAGAGGTCGGCGCCGGAGCCGAGGAGCTTCTCCTTCGGGATGCTCTTGTCCCCGAGCACCGGCACCTTGGCGCCCTGCTCGGCGAGCGCGGCGGGCAGGGTGCCCTTGCCGGGCGGGAAGCCGGTGCCGATCACCCTTTCCCCCGCGCCGAGTCGGAGCAGCAGCTCCAGGCTGGAGGCGTTGCTGGTGACGATCCTGCCGGGCGCCTTGGCAATGGTGGTCTCCTTGCCCGCGCAGTCGGCGACCGTGACGGGGAAACCACCGCCGGCGTCGGGCCGGACGGTGACGGAGGCGCTCGACCCGCCCCCGGTCCCGCTTCCGCAGGCCGTGGCGAACAGGGCGACGGCGGCCGCGATTCCGCAGACGACACGAGGGCGCATGACAACTCTCCTGGTCGGTGATGGTGCTCGGTGACGGTCCCGGGTGACCGGGCTCGGCCCTGGCACCGGGTGGTCGTACTGAGGGCCCGTGCTGCGGACCCGGACCAGGTAGTCGGACGGCCCGGGCGATGGGTTCCCGGCGGTTGGTCTCCGGCGACGCGCGGCCGGCAACGGGTTCCCGGCAGTGGGTCTCCGGTGCCGCGCGCGGCCGGTCGTCGTCCGCACGCCCCCTCGCCGGGGGCCGGACGTAGGCTGACCGGATGGCCGACCCCACCGCCCCGCGCGACGACCTCGACCTCCCCGTCCGGCTCGGACCGCGCCCGCCCCGCCGGGTGGTCTCGCTGGTGCCGTCACTGACCGAGGCGGTCGCCGCCACCGCACCCGGCCTGCTGGTCGGCGCCACCGACTGGTGCAGCCACCCCGCCGACCTGTCCGTCTCCCGGATCGGCGGCACCAAGAACCCGGACGTCCCGCGCATCCTCGCGCTCGCGCCCGACCTCGTCCTCGCCAACGACGAGGAGAACCGGCGCCCCGACCTGGACGCGCTGCGGGCGGCCGGCGTCCCGGTCTGGGTCACCGACATCCGCACCCTGGACGACGCCTTCCGCTCCCTGCACCGGCTGCTGACCACCGCCTGCGGGCTGCCCCGGCCCGCCTGGCTGGACGAGGCGGAGGCCGCCTGGGCCTCCGTCGGGAGCGACGGCGCGCCCCCGGAGGCCGACGGCCCCCGGACCGTCGTCCCGATCTGGCGCCGCCCGTGGATGGTCCTCGGCCGCGACACCTTCGCCGGGGACCTGCTGCGCCGCCTGGGCCTGCGACTCGTCCACGCCGACCACCCCGAGCGCTACCCGGCCGTTCCACTGCCCGAACTGCTCGCCTGTCAGCCGGAGTTGGTGGTCCTGCCGGACGAGCCGTACCGCTTCACCGCCGAGGACGGCCCGGAGGCGTTCCCTGGCACACCGGCGGCACTGGTCAGCGGACGGCACCTGACCTGGTACGGACCGTCGCTGGTGACCGCCCCGGCCGTACTGCGGCACGCCCTCGACCACCCCCTCGGTCCGGGCGGTCCGGACGCCTCGTAGGACGACCGCCCGTGACACCTGGGGACCGGCGTACGTCGCCACAGGTCGCCCCGGAACACGACAGGGCCCGGGACGCGTGCTCGCGTCCCGGGCCCTCGGCCTGTGTGGCCGTACGTCGTCAGCCGCGCGCGGCGGCCACGGCGGCGCCCAGCGCCTCCTTGATCCGGGGGCCGAGACGGGCGAAGCCCAGCTCCTTCATGGCCGCCCGCAGCAGCTCCTCATCGGTCCGCTCGGCACCGTCGCCGTCCACCCACCGCACGACGGCGAGCAGCTCGTCGGCGGAGTAGGCGGTCACGGGGCGGCCGGGCGTGAAGTCCGGCTTCGCGGGACGGGCGTCGGCCTCGGGCTCGGCGGCGGGCGCCTCGACGGCGGCGACGGGCTCGGGCTCGGCCTCGGGCTCGACGGCGGGCTCCTCGGCGACGGCCTCGGCCTCGACGGCGGGCTCCTCGGCGACGGCCTCGGCCTCGACGGCGGGCTCCTCGGCGACGGCCTCGGCCTCGACGGCGGGCTCCTCGACCTCAACCGCAGGTGCTTCCACGGCAGCCTCAGGCTCGGCCACCGGCTCCGCCACCTCTTCGGCCACAGCCTCGGCCTCGGCGACGGGCTCCTCGACAACGCTCTCGGGCTCGGCCTCAACCACAGCCTCGGCCTCGACGGCAGTCACGGCGGCCGGCTCCTCGACGGCGGGCTCCGCCACAACGGCCTCGGCCTCGACCACAGGCTCGACCTCGGCCTCGACCGTCTCCGCCTCAACGGCAGTCATGGTGGCCGACTCCTCGGCAGCGGGCTCCACCGCAACGGCCTCGGGCTCGGCCTCGACAACCGGCTCCTCGACCGCGACCGCGGTCTCCTTGACCTCGACGGCCTCGGCGACCGGGGCAGCCTCCGGCTCCGTGTCCGCCGTCGTCTCGTCCGCGGCCGCGGCCTCGGCCAGGGCGGCGGTCGCGGCGGCCACCAGGTCGTCGGCTGCCGGGGAGGGCGCCGGGAGGGAGACCACAGCGGCCGGGGTCTCCTCCTCGGCCTGCGCCGCCGCCGGCTCGTCGTCAGCGGCAACCGCGTCCGATGCCGGTTCGGCCTCGACCTCGGCCTTGGTCTCGGTCTCGGTCTCGGTCTCTTCCTTGGTCTCGGCCTCAGCCTCGGCCACCGCAGTCGCAGTCGTCGCAGCGGTCTCCTCGGCGTCCTCCACCGGAGCTGTCACCGCGGCCGGGGCCTCTTCCACGAGCCCGTCCCGCTGTCCACCGGCCAGCGCCTGCAGGGCAGCCGCCTCGGCGTCGGCCCGGTCGGTCGGCTCCTCGGTCCCGGGCTCCTCGGCCGCAGCCTCCTCCGTACCGGTCGCACCGTCGACATCGGCATCGACCACAGCACCGGCAGCGTCCTCGGCGCCCGGCTCCTCGACCGGCGCCGCCTCGACAGCAGCGGCGCTCTTCTCCGCCAGCCCGTCCCGCTGCCCGCTCGCCAGCGCCTGGCGGGCCGTGTACGCGGCCTCGGCGGCGCGGCGGTCGGCCTTGGCGGTGGCGAGTTCGGCGAGCAGGTCGGCGAGGCCGGCCTCCTCGAGGCCGGCGCGCAGGCCGCGGATGGTGGGCAGGCGGTAGAGGGTGCCCTCGTCGGCGGCGAGGCGCTCGACCAGGTCGATCAGCTCGGCGAAGGGCAGCCCGTCGAGGTCGTGGTCGGGCAGCAGGCGAGCGAGGCCGCGCAGGCCGGTGTTGATCGTCTCGAAGGCCTGGGCGGTGCGGTCGACCAGGGCGCCGTCGGTGGGCACACGCGGGAGGGTGCCGGCCGGGGCGAGCGCGGCCCAGGCGCGGCGCTCGATCTCGGCGGAGGTGAGGGCCTCGTGCAGGTCCTCGCGGCGGATGCGGCGGTCGGTGGCGAGCGCGACGGCCTGCTTGCGCAGCGAGCGGCCGCGCAGCCAGGAGAGCTTGACGCCGTTCTCGCGGCGCCAGGTGCTGTCGGCGGTGGCGGCGGCGAGGGCGCCGAGGTCGGCGTCGTACGCGGCGGGGAAGAGGGCCGCGGAGGTGCGGTGCACCCGCTGGAGCATCTCGACCAGCAGCGCGGTCTTGGCGACGGTGTCGGGCTCGTCCAGCTTGGTGTCGGCGGCGAGGGAGAGGACGGCCTCCCAGGTCTGCTGGAGGTCGCTGCCGCGCAGTTCGGCGAGGGCCGTGGAGGCCGCGCGGGCGTCCTCGGGGGTGGCGACGGTGTCGACGGCCGCGTACCAGGCGTGGGTCTCGGCGGTGAGCGTGAAGGCCCCGAGCTCGGCGTAGCGGCCGAGGTCCTCGCGGAGGTCGGGCTCCGCGGCGGCGTCCTGGGGGTCCTTGACGTCTGCGGCGTCGGCGACGTCCGCCGGGTCGGCTGCGTCGGCGTTGCGCGAGTGAAGCACTGTCATGTGAGGTCCGGTTCTGGGCGTCGACGGCGGGGCTGGCGGCGAGGGGGCGGCGGACCGGGTGCGCGGGGTCGCCCCTGGGGCGGGGCTAGGGGGCGCGCGGTCGGGCTGCCGGTGTGGACGCCCAGAATACGGGTGCCCGTTCGAGCCTTGCACGCACCCACCGCCCGGACGGGCGGGTGTCGTGTGCCATACCGCCCGCCTGGCCGCCACTCGGGCGGTCCGACCGGGTGGTCCGGCGCCGCTCCGGAGCTGGTCCGGAAGTGGCCCGGCATTGGTCCGGACGGGTGTCTCCGCTGCTCACGGCTCCACACCGCCGGCCCTCATCCCGCGTCCTCCCGCCGCTCTCCGCCGGAGGGCCCGGGCCGCCTGTCCGGCCGCATGTCCGGCCGCCGGTCGGGCCACCTGCCGGGCCGACGGAACCGCTCCAGCGGTACGTCCCGTACGCCGCGTCCCCGTGCCGGTCCCCGTCGGCCGAGCGGCGGCCGGTACCCGGCCCGGCCGACGGCGTGCAGATCGACCGGAGCGAGGTACTCGCCGAGCGCGGTGCGGTGCCACCACGCGCCGGTTTCCCGCAGTTCGCGCCAATCGGTGAACCGGTAGAGGTAGAGGGTCGCCCGGACGTGGGTCGGCGGGGCGTCCGGGAACGGGTTGTGGCGCAGCAGGCGCAGGGTGGCCCGGTCGCCGGACAGCAGGCGGGTGACGAAGGGCAGGAACCAGGGGCGGGCGTAGGCGGGCGAGATGCCGGCGAACCACATCAGCCAGTCGAGCCGCAGGTGGTAGGGCGCGAACTGGCGCGGGAGCCGGCGGACATCGCCCGGCTTGCCCTTGAAGCCGTACTCGCGCCAGACGGTGTGCGGGGTGAGCACGGCCTCGTCGGTGCCCTCGACCACCACCTCCTGGCGGAGCCGGTTGACGCTGCCGAAGGCGCCGTAGGTGTTGACGAGGTGGAGCCGGTTGAAGGAGCGGTTCATGGCCTGGGCGCGGGAGAGCATGTTGCGCACCGGCCAGTAGCTGAGCACCACGACGGTGGTGGTCAACGCGATCACGAGCGCCTCGTACCAGAGCGGCGCGCCGGGGTACGCGCGGGCGTGGACGGGCAGGCCCAGGCGGGTCGGCTGCACGGCGGCGAGGACGAGGACGATGGTCAGCCAGTTGAGCCAGGCGAAGTTGCCGGAGGCGACCAGCCAGAACTGGGTGACGAGGACGGCGCAGGCCGCGTAGCTCGCGATCGGCTGCGGCAGCAGCAGGCCCACCGGTACGACGAGTTGGACGAAATGATTGGCGGCGGCCTCCACGCGGTGGACCGGGGCGGGCAGGTGGTGGAAGAACCAGCTGAGCGGTCCGGGCATCGGCTGGGTCTCGTGATGGAACCGGAGACAGGTCAGGTCCCGCCAGCAGCTGTCGCCGCGCAGCTTGATCAGTCCGGCGCCGAACTCGACCCGGAAGACCAGCCAGCGCATCAACCACAGCACCAGGGTGGGCGGGGCGGTGTCGGCGTTGCCCAGGAAGGCCGCGAGGAAGCCGGCTTCGAGCAGCAGGGACTCCCAGCCGAAGGAGTACCAGGTCTGCCCGACGTTGACGATGGAGAGGTAGAGGACCCAGAGCACCGCCCACAGCAGGACGGACGCCCAGAGCGGGACGGCGTCGGCGAGCCCGCCCACCACCGCGGCGGCGAGGGCTGCGCCGCTCCAGGCGACGGCGGCGAAGAACCGGTCGCTGTAGTGGAGGTGGAACAGGCCGGGGGATCGGCGGAACGGGACCCTGGCGGTGAACCGGGGCACCGGCAGCATGCCGTCGGCGCCGATCAGGGCGCGGAACTGCGCGGCGGCGGCCAGGAATCCGATCAGGTAGAGGGCGGCGAGCAGGCGTTGGACGAGCAGCCGGCTCAGCCAGTAGTCGGGGGCGGCGAACCAGTCCATGCGGCCCATGCCTACCACCCGGCACCCCGGGCGCGGGCCCGGTCGGGGCGGCGGAGCGGGGACGGTTCACCCGCTCGGCCCGGCGGAATCCCGGGGGGATCCCGTGGGCATCCCGGCGAACCCCCGATACCGGACGGGCCCGGGCGGTACCGCGCCGACACCATCGGCACCGCACCGACACCGTGGCGGGGTCCTCTCCACGGGGGTGAGAGGCGCCCCACCACGGCGGTGGGCGGTCCGCACCGGCCGGGGTTCAGCCGGGCAGGACGGGACCGGCCTCGCCCGCGATGGCCGATCGTCCGGGCACGGAGCCGCCGCTCTGCTGGAGCCGGTCGACGAGCAGGGCGGCCAGCGTGCCGAGTTCTTCCTCGGTGCGGGACTGGGCGGTGATGTCCATGCCGACGGTGAGGACGCCGTTGATCCGGCCGGTGAGCGCGGCCCGCAGCGGGGTGCAGGTGAAGCTGAAGACCTGCCGGCCGCGCTGGGCGTCCGGGCGGGCGGCCTGCATCCGGACGTTGTCGAGGACGGCGGTGCGACCGGTGCGGTACGCCTCCACGACGGTCTGTTCGAGGCCCGCCGCGCCGAGCTGCGGGTACGCGGCGCCGATCGTCCCGTACGCCGTCGGCGCGCCGAAGGTGTCGGCGTGCTGGGCGTTGGCGTAGCGGATCTCCTGGCCCGGGCCCTCGGTGAGCAGGATGGGGTACGGCGAGCCGTCGAAGGCGGCGAACATCTCCTGGCGCTGGGCGAGCAGGCTGTCGCGCAGCCGGATCTCGGAGAGCAGCGCCTCGGCGAGGTGCTGGATGTCGCGCAGCCGCTCGCGCCCCCACTGCCGGGGTTCCCGGTCGAGCACGCAGACGGTGCCGATGACGGTGTTGGTGTCGTCGACGAGCGGGGCGCCGAGGTAGGCGCGGACGCCGAGTTCGTCCACCACCGGGTTCCCCGCGAACCGGGGGTAGGCGAGGATGTCGTCGAGGGCGAGGGGGGAGCGCTGGGCGACCACGTGCGGGCAGAAGCCGTGGCTCAGCGGCATCTCGCGGGTGGGGAGGTCGAAGGCGATGCCGCGTTCCGCCCAGGACGATCCGTCCTCGGCCGCGGCGTCGGCCGAACTTGGCGGAATGTAGAGCCCCCGGAACATCTGGCGTTCGTCGTTGATGAAGTTGACCATCGCAATGGGAGCGCGCGTGATACTGGCTGCCAGGTGGGCGAAGCGGTCGAAGGCCTCGTCCGCGGACGGGTCGTTGAGCCCAAGGCCGCGCAGCCTGCGGGTTCGCGCGGACTCCCCGGAGGCACCCGGGAACTGGCCTTGAGTGCTCATCACATCTGTCATGGCGCACATGTAACCAGACATCAGAACGCCCGGGCGGGTCCGATCGACCGTTCTTCAGTCCTGCCGATGTCCTTCCGGAGTCCTTCCAGCGCCCGGCCGGAGCCGCACCGGAGCCTTGCCGATGGCTCGTCAAAACCGCATGTGGACGACCGGTCGACGGACCGTCACGGAAGCGAAGATCGATTCCCGCCCGGCGCCCGGACGAAACCCCTCCCGACGGGGACGGGCCGAATCGCGCCAATCCAAGATCGACTCTGGGATGCCCCGGTACCCCATACAACAATGAGCCCTGCCGAAGACACGGACGGTTCCCGTCACCGGGACACCGCCCGGTGACGCATGCGCCGATCGCACCGGGGCGACCGGCCGACACCCCCGCACACCCACCGCCCCCCGTAGGGGTCGCCGGAGCGGCATCGACGGCACGGACGGAGGCACGGCACCACACGTATCGAGAGGACCGGAGCATGGCGATGGACTACTTCACCGACGACCGTCACGAGGGCCTTCGCGCCGAGGTCCGTGACTTCGCGGAGAAGGAGGTGCGTCCGCGGGTGGCCAGGATGGAGGCCGAGCGGACGATCGAGGTCGAGCTGGCCAGGGAGATCGCCCGGCAGGGCTGGATCGGCGTGACGATTCCCCGGGAGTTCGGCGGCCTCGGGCTGGGGCACGTCGCCAAGACCGTGATCATCGAGGAGCTGGCCCGGGTCAGCGGGGCCGCGGGCTCGATCGCGCAGGCCTCCCAGCTGGGCGTGGCCAAGGTCCTCCACTACGGCTCCCAGGCCCAACGCCGCACGTGGCTGCCGAAGTTCGCCTCCGGAGAGTGCCTGCCGACCATCGCCGTCACCGAGCCGGAGTCCGGCGGGCACGTGCTCGGGATGACCGGCACCGCGGTCCGCGACGGCGACGAGTACGTGCTCAACGGCCGCAAGTGGTTCGTCGGCAACTCCCACATCGGGGACGTGCACGGCGTGGTGCTGCGCACCGGCCAGGGCAGCCGGGGCCTGTCCGCCTTCCTGGTCGAGAGCGACCGCCCCGGGTTCCGGACCGGCTCCCCCGGCTCCCAGAGCGGGCTGCACGGCTTCAGCTTCGGCGAGATCATCCTGGAGGACTGCCGCATCCCGGCCGGAAACCGGCTCGGCCGGGAGGGGCGGGGACTGGACGTCGCCTACTCCTCCTCCACCCTCTACGGCCGGATCAACCTCGCCGCCGTCGCGCTCGGCATCCACACCGCGATCGTCGAGGACACCGTCCGGTTCGCCGAGGGGCGCGTCCTGTACGGCCGGCCGATCAACCAACTCCCGAACATCATGCTCAAGTTGGGTGAGATGCAGTCCCGGCTGATGACCGCCAGGCTCGCCGCCTACCACGCCTCCCACCTGCTCGACCACGGCCGCGCCTGCGACGCCGAGCTGATGAACGCCAAGCTCATCAACACCGAGTACGCGCTGGACTCCGCGCGCAACGCCATGGAGATCCACGCCGCCCGCGGCCTCCAGCCCGAGTTCCGTATCGAGCGCTACCTGCGGGACGCCACCCACGTCTACCCGCCGGCCGGCACCTCGGACGTCCAGCGGCTGCGGCTCGGGCAGTTCGCCTCGGGCACGTACGGCAAGCAGTGGTCGGCGGAGCTGTCCGAGCTGACCAGCTGGCCCTGGAGCGAACTCGCCGCCCAGCGGGAGGCCCACGTGGAGAAGCCGCCAGGCCTGGGCGGACGGGTGCTGCCGATGCCGCTGGCGGGCTGAGATCCCGCCCGCCGCGGCGCGACTTGACCTGTTCCTGTCGCATCCTTGCCGTGGCCGTCCCCGACCTCCGAGGACCGTCGGCCCGACCGGACCGAGGGCCGTGAGCTGCGGCTTCGTGCCGGCGGAGCTTACGGCACGGGCACCGTCGCGAGGCCATCGGCCTTGTGCGCAGAGCCAGTTGATATTGCGCCGACCGCACCACGGGCTGATAGCGTTCCGTGCCGTCGGCGGCCGTGCTGCACCCCGCCGGACCGGTGACACCACGTCACCGGCTCCGACGGATCCCGGCCCCGACTCCCTGCGACCCGGCCGCGCCGTACGGGTCGGCCCGCCGCTCGGACCCACCGGTCCGAACCGGCGCGCCGGTCCCACGGCCAGGCCCCACGACCCGGTTCCAGGACCGGGTTCCACGACCCGGCCCCACGGCCGGGTTCGACGGCCGGGTTCCACGACCCGGCCCCGCGACTCGGCCCTGCAGCAAGGAATCAGATGCCAGGCATACCGGCCCCCCGGACCGGCCACCGCGCCGGCCGGTCCGGCTCGCTCCGCAGCCCGCTCCTCGCCGCCGTGCTGGTCCCCAGCCTGGGCCTCGCCGCCGCCTGGGGCTACGCCGCCTACCTGCTGCGCGACTCCGGCCAGCGCACCGCGCTGCTGGCCGGCAGCGCGGTCGTCGCCGCGGTGGTGCTGATCAGCCTGGTCCGCGGCATCCGGACCGCCTGGGCGCTGTCCGCGCGGCTGTCCGAACTGCGGGCCGACACCATGGCGCTCGCCGAGCAGGAGATCCCCGAGGTGGTCGGGCGGCTGCGCGCCGGGGAGCAGGTGCCCGCCCCGGCCGCCTGGACACCCTCCCGACGGACCGGCGACGACGTCCAGCAGGCCTCGGAGGGCCTCGCCGCCGTCCGGCAGGCCGCGGTCGCCGCCATCGTCCACCAGGCCCAGGGCCGCGAGGGGACGAAGAAGGTCTTCCTCAACATCGCCCGGCGCACCCAGATCCTGATCCACCGGCAGATCAGCATGCTGGACGCGCTGGAACGCGAGCACGAGGACCCGGAACTGCTGCGCGAACTGTTCGCGGTCGACCACCTGGCCACCCGGATGCGGCGCAACGCCGAGAACCTCGTCATCCTCGGCGGCGACCTCCCCGCCCGGCGCTGGCGCAACGCCGTACCCGTGGTCAACGTGCTGCGCAGCGCCGTCTCGGAGACCGAGAGCTACTCCCGGGTCGTCGTCCGGGGCGTGCCGCGCGTCTCGCTCGGCGGGCAGGCCGTCGCCGACGTCATCCACCTGGTCGCCGAACTGATCGAGAACGGCACCACCTTCTCCCCGCCGTACACCCAGGTGCAGATCTCCGCGAAGGAGGTGCCCGAGGGCCTGGCGGTCGAGGTCGAGGACCGCGGGCTCGGCATGACCGAGACGGAGTACCAGCGCCTCAACGCGTACCTGGCCGACCCGCCCGACCTGGACGTCTCCGCGCTCGGCGACGACCTGCGGCTCGGCCTGTTCGTCGTCGCGCACCTGGCCGCCCGGCACGACGTCCGGGTCACCCTGCACCCGTCCCCGTACGGCGGCACCCGGGCCGCGGTGCTGGTGCCCTCGGCGCTGCTGGAGCAGGCGGCGCAGTCGGCCGCGGTGTCCGGGCTGCCCTCGGGGGCCCGGATCACCCGGGCTCCGGTGACCGACGTGGGGGCAGAAGCGGGGGCGGGGGCGGACGCTGGGGCGGGGGTCGGGGGCGGCTCCGGGTCCGAAGCCCTCGGGCAGGAGCCGCCGGGTGCGACGGCCACAGGGCACGGTGGGCTGCCGGGCGGGAGCCAGGCGGGCCCGGGACCGTTCGGCGCCCCGGGGGCCCCGGCCGTCCCCTACGGCGCGGACGGCGCCGGGGCGGCTGCCGGGACGGGCGCCGGGACGGGTGCCGCCGGGGTCGGCGGTGCCGAGGCGCCCGCCAACGGAGGCCTGGCCGTCGGCGCCGAGATCCCCGGACTGCCCGGCGCCGTGGTCGTGCCCCGGCCCGTGCTGCCGCGCATGTACGACCTGTCGGGCAGCCCCGCGGTGGACCAGCGCCGCCCGGCACCACGGCCCGACGACGGCTCGGACAGTGCGCCGCACGCCCAAGCGGCCGTGCCGCAACGGGCCCGGGACGCCGGCCCGGCCGGGCAGCTCGGCCCGGCGACACCCGTGTACGGGGCGCAACACCTCGCGCCGTCCGCCCCTTTCGCCCCGCGGCGGGCCTCTGCGGACTCCCCCACCGTCCGGGAGGCCGAGGAGCGGCGGTGACGCCCCTTCGACCTGCGCCGCGACCGCCCGGCGCTGTGCGTGGTCAAGGTGCTGCCGGACGATCCGGGCCGGGCGGACCGCTTCCGTGGGCGGCCCGCCTCGGTCTCAGCCGTCGGTGCGGGCTCAGGCGTTGGCGTGGACCGGGTGGAGTTCGGCGAGCGACCCGACCAGCGGGGCCAGCTCCGGGACCTCGGTGGCCTCGGCCAGCGTCGCCTCCAGGGCGGCGTCGTGCACCGGGCGAGCCGCCGTCAGCAGGTCGCGGCCTTCGGGCGTCAGCTCGGTGTAGATGCCGCGCCGGTCGTCCGCGCAGAGGAACCGGCCGAGCAGGCCCCGGTCCTCCAGGCGGCTCACCAGCCGGGTGGTCGCACTGCTGCTCAGCGCCGCCGCGCGGGCCAGCTGCTGCATCCGCATGTGCCAGCCGTCCTGGCGGGAGAGCGCCTCCAGCACCGTGTACTCGACCACCGAGAGCTTGAACTCGGCCTGGAGCGCCTTCTCCAGCGCGGTGTCAATCATGCCGTGCAGCGCGGCGAGCGTCCGCCAGCCGCGGGCCCGGATCTCGGCCGCATCGTCGCGGATTCCCATGACGCCTACCCTTCCGTCGCGCTGCTCGTGCCGTGTGCCGGACACGGCCCCACGTGAGGTCTCTCGTCCGGGGTCTCGTACGAGGTTTCGTCCCGTGTCTTCCTGTGACAAGTATGCCATTTGGCGCGGAATATCGGACTGTGCAAATAGTTCGGCTTATACCCCCGCCGGTTCCCCGTCGAGGGCCTCCGCTCCGGGCCGTCAGCCGCCGCGACGGCGGGGCGGAGGCCGTCCTGCGGTGAGCGACCGGACCCCGCGCGAGGGTCCGGCCCGCCCGCCGCCCGGGGCGTCGAAGGACACCACGGGGCCGCACACGACCGGCTCCTCACCCCTCCCCGGACCAGGCCGACGCGCACAGCGCCGTGGCCAGTTCCTCGGTGTAGGAGGCCGCGGTCAGCCAGGCGGTGGCGAAATCCTCGTGGTCGTCGGTGACGATCCGGCCGAAGACGTCGCGCTTCTGGTTGGCGGCGGAGGCCCGCAGGCCGTCGAGGAGTTCGGCGGCGGTGGCCAGCCCGGCGGCGCGCAGCAGACCGCGGTCGGCCGCCGCCGAGGCCTCGCTCGGGGCGAGGGCGTGCCGACCGGTGGTGACCGTCTGCTCGACCCGGCGGCCGAGCACGTGGACGGGCGGGCCGTACGGCGTCGGGGTGGCAGATCCGTCCGCCGACCCGTCCGCCAACCCATCCGCCGACTCACCGACCGTGGCGGAGGCCGTCGCGGACGCGGCGAGGTCGGCGGTCTGGAGGCGTTCGAGGCCGAGGTTGACCCGGCCCGCCCGGTCCGCGGACAGGGCGAGCGGGTCGGGGGCGGCCGGGGGCGTACCGATCGCGAGCAGACGCAGCTCCGGACGGTCCGCGCGCTCCAGCCTACCGATCACCCGCAGTCGCAGGCCGGGGGCGGTGGCGAGCAGCGCGAGGTTCGCCCGGAACGGCAGGTCGGGGTGCTCGTGCGCCGGGCGCAGGACGATCACCGGACCGCCCTGCGCACCGCTCGCCGTGCAGCGCGCCAGCAGTTGCGGTGCACCGCCCGGGCCGGGGGCCGTACCCAGCAGGGTGACGTCCAGGAAGAGCAGGTCGCTCCCGGCCGGGCGGCTCTCGTACGGCAGTTCCTGCGCCGCGAGTGCCCGGGCCACCTGGGCGGAGGCCGGTTCCGACCAGAGCCGGGCGGCCGGCTCCGCCGTCCATGCCGCGCCCGTCGCCCGCACCGCCCGGACCGAGGCCCCGGCGCCCAGCCGACCACCACCGGACCTGGTCGCACCCTGGACGGCCAGCCCGGCGCGGCTGAACTCGCGGTGGCTGAGCGCGGCGTCGCCCAACCGGACCGTCCGGTTGCCCGCCCCGACCGCCTGTGGCGCGGCGGCCGCCGCGTCGTCGTGCGGCATCACCTCGGCGATCGTGCTGAGGCGCCCGTCGGCGTCCACCGCCCAGCTGACCGCACCGGCATGGGTGGCCGTCAGCACCGGCTCGGCGAACAGGCCGTAGAGCCGCAGACCGCCCTCCTCCCGGTAGGCCTGGCGCGCGGTGCCGCGCAGCTCGGCGACCGGGGCGGTGCCGGTGGCCAGGGCACTGGTGAGGCCGAGGAGTTCGCGCAGGCCCGCGACCAGGTCCACCAGGCGGTGGTCGGGCGCGCCGGAGCGCGCCGCCCGGACCCTGGTCGCGACGGTGACGGCCGCCGCGGCCGGGCGGTGCAGGCCCGCGAGGCGCGCCCGGTGGGCGGCGCGCAGCAGTTCGGCCTGGGAGACGGCGCCCGCCCCGCTCACCCCGGCGGCCAGGACGGCGGCCGCGGCCCGGTGGAGGTGGCGGACGGCGGCGAGTTCGACGGCGGTGAGCGGGTCGGCGGCGACCGGGTCGGCGGCCGGCCGGCCGTTCGGCTCCCCTGGCGCGCCGTCCGTGTCACTCCTGGGCTCGGGCTCCTGCTCGGGCTCCGGCCCCGGCTCGGCCTCGGCCCCGGCCCCGGCCAGCGGGCAGAGGGTGACCGCCGCGGCCCGGTGCACGCAGGCCGGGGCGAGCAGGCAGCCGCAGCGGACGCCGGCCTCCGCCGCGACCACCCCGCCCGGTGCGTGCAGCACGAGCACCGTCTCCTCGTCCACCTCCACCCGCCACTCGTCGCCCTCCCGGGCCACGGGCCGCTCCGCCAGCTTCGCCGCCGCGCCGTCCAGCCGCTTCTGCAGCCGGGCACTCAGCCCGGCCACCACCTCGGCGACCACCTCGGGCCGCACACCCGGCCAGTCGCTCGTCCGCGCCGTCACACTCATCGCACCTTCTCCCCCACCCAGCGGGCCAGTTCCAGCGGGCTCAACGCCGCCACGGGCATTCCGGCCGCGACCAGTTGGCCCGCGACCGCCTTCGAGTAGCGGGCCGTCCCGGTGTCGTCCAGCGCCGCGCAGCCGAGCAGGTGCACGCCAGAGTCCACCAGGGCCCGGGTCTGGGCCAGCAGCCCTCCGACCGGCCCGCCCTCCTCGAAGTCGCTGACCACCGCGACCAGCGTGCGGGACGGCACCGTCACCAGCTCCCGCGCGTAGCGCAGCCCGCTCGCGATGCTGGTGCCGCCGCCGACGCTCACCTCCAGCAGCAGGCCCAGCGGATCGTCCACCCGCTCCGTGAGGTCCAGGACCTCGGTGGAGAAGGCGACGAAGTGGGTGCTCAGGGAGGGCACCCCGGCCAGGATCGAGGCCGTCAGCGCGGCCCACACCGTGGAGGCCTCCATCGACCCGGAGACGTCCACGACCAGGATCAGCCGCCAGTCGTTGGCCTGCCGCGCCCTGGTCCGGAAGACCGGGCGCTCGGGCACGATCAGGGTGCCGCCGTCCGGCGCGCGGCGGGCGGTGGCCAGGTTGGCCCGGATGGTCCGGTCGAGGTCCAGCCCGCCACCCGGGCGGCGGGACGGGCGCGGCACGGCGATCCCGGTCAGGGCCGGGCGCAGCCGGGTGGCCAGCTCCCGGCTCAGTTCGTCCACCAGGCGCCGCACCAGCGGGCGCAGCCGGGCCACCCGGGCCTCGGGCAGACCGCCCGCGTGGTCCAGCACGGTGCGCAGCAGCTCGACGGACGGGCGGACGGCGGACGGGTCGATCGTCTCCAGGACGTCGGTGCGGCCCTGGGCGACGGCGGCGGCCAGCACCTCCTCGCGCACGCCGGGGCCGAACAGCGACTCCAGTTCCTCGGCCCACTCCCGCACACCGGGGTACGGGGCCTCGCGGCCGCCCTTGCCGCCCCGGCTGTCCAGGCCCGGGCCGGAGCCCTCGCCGTGGCCGCTGCCGTACAACTCGTCCAGGGCGGTGGCGAGTCGGGCACCGCGACCGGTCAGGCCGCCGCTTCCGGGGCGGCCGAGGAGCAGCCGCCAACGCTCGGCGGGGGCGAGGGTACGGGCGGGGTCGGGGACGGGAACGGGGTCGGAGGCAGGCGGCGGGGCCGCGGGCGACGGTGCAACAGCCGCGGGCTGCGCGGGCGTTGCGGGCAGGAGGCCGCGACGGACGAGCGCCGCACGCGCCGCGAGGTCCGCGCGCACCCAGCCGGCGAGCACAGCGGGGCCGGCCTCCTCGGGCAGGGCGGCGAGCCGGGCGCCCAGACGCTCCTCGACCAGGGCCAGCAGCCTGTCCCGGGCGGCCGGGCTGAGCGTGTCGAACCCGCCGCGCAGCGCGGGCAGCCGGTCCAGGAAGGCGTCGTCGGGCAGCGAGGTGGCCCGCTCCAGCAGCGGTTCCAGTGCCTGCGGCGCGGAGTCGAACAGCCCCTCCGCGGCCGTCAGCAGGCCGACCAGCGCCCGCCCGAGCGCCTGTCGCGCCTCCGGAGCGGTCGCGCCGTCCACCCACGAGGCGGCCCGGCCGCCCAGCACCTCGGCCGGCTCCTGGCCGAGCAGCACCCGCACCGCGCCGGCCGCACCCCGCACCAGCGGGCTCCCCTGCTCGGCGAGCCCGGCCAGCACGTACGCCAGCCGCACCCCGCCGAGCCGGTCCGCCCGCCGTACCAGCTCCACCAGCGCCCGCGCGTCCTGCGGATCGTCCGACCCGCCCAGGCCCTCCAACTGCCGCACGGCGGCGACGGTGAGCACCTCCCCGGCCGCGACGAGCACGGGCGGGCCGGCCACGGGGGCGCCGGCCACGGGCGTGCCGTCGTCTGCGGCGACGGGGCCTTCCTCCGCTCCCGCCGGGGTGTGGCCGGGGAAGTGGCCCGCGGTCAGGCGGTCGAGGAGGGCGAGGGCGTCGAGGAGGTCGGGGAGGGTGGCGGAGGCGGGGAGGAGGGTGGTGAGTTGGGTGAGACGGGCCTCGGTGAGGGCGGGGAGGGCGCAGGAGGCGGCGGCGGCGAGGCCGTCGATGATCTCGCGCGGGGTCGGCTGGTCGGTGAGGCGGGCACGCAGGGCGCCTTCGGCGGCCTGGGCGGGGGTGACGCCGCGGGTGCCGGCGACGGTGAGCATGGCGGCGCTTGCGGGCGTCCAGTGCAGGCGCCATCGGGTGCCGAGGGTCTCGGTGCCGCCGGCACCGGTGGTGGCGACGGGCTCGCCGTAGGGGATCTCGCAGGCGGTGAGGCGGTGCAGGAGGATCTCGCGGCGGCGGTCGAGGCCGCTGCGCAGCGGGTCGAGGCGCAGGTCGCGCGGGCCGGGGTCGCCGGGGCCGGGGAGGCCGAGGTCGGCGAGGAGGGTCTCGACGGCGGGGGCGAGTCCGCTGCGCGGGGCGGCGGGGGTCGGGCGGCCGGTGCGGGTGCCGACCAGGACCTGTTCGAGGGCGCGGGCGACGGCCCGGCCGCGGCCGAGGGGTTCGCCCTGGGCGAGGACGGTCTGCACCGCTTCGACGAGTTCGCCGCGGCCGGGGGCGGCGTGGCCGCGCAGCCGGGCGAGGTCGCCGGCCAGCCGGACGATCTCGCGGGCGTCGGCCGGGCCGCTGGGGTGGTCCTGGGCGCGCAGGGCCGCGCAGATCCGGACGGCGGTGGTGGTGAGCGCCTCGGCGAGGCGTTCCGGGTCGCCGCCGGCGTCGAGGACGGTGTGCTGCCACTCCGGGTCGCGGATGCCCGCCGGGTAGCCGGAGCGGGCGTCGAGCAGCGGGTAGGTGTACGGGATCAGGGACAGGACGTGCCCGGGGTCGTCCGGGTGCGGCGGCTCCTCGGTGGCGAGGGGACCGCCGAGCAGGGCGGGGGCGTGGAAGGCGCCGATCACGGCGGCGACCCGGCGCCCGCCGGCCGCGGCGGCCTGGATGCGGGACCGCATCCAGGCCTCGCGGCGCAGGTCGTACGGGTCGACGCCGGGGCCGGTCTCGGCGTCCCGGCGCAGTGCCCAGCCGACCAGCAGGGCGGCGCGCCGGACGGCCTCCGGGGTGGAACCGGGGGCGGCCGTCTCGACCAGGCGGTCCCACAGGTCCTCGTCGGAGTCCCGGCCGGTGAGGCGGTGGCGCAGCGCGTCGGCGACGCCGGGTGCGTCCGGGATCCGATCGGTGCGCCCGCGCTCCGCCGTGCGGGCGGCGCGGTGGGCGAGCGGGAGGTCGCAGGCGACGGCCTCCACCCCGTTGCGCCGGGCCCAGCGCAGGGCGGCGAGCTCCGGGGAGAAGTCGGCGAACGGGTAGAAGGCGGGCCCGGCCGCCTCCTCGGGCCCGGCCGGGGCCGCCGCGAGGGCGACCGGGGCCCGGGTGGCCTCGTCGGCGAGCGGGCCGAGCCAGGGCTGGAACTCGGCGGGCAGCTCGACCAGGACGACGTCCGGCCGGGCGGCGTCGAGCAGCGCGGGGACCACCGCGCTGAGGGACGGCGCGTGGTGGCGCACGCCGATCAGGTAGGGGCCGGGGCGACCGGTGCCGGCCGCGGCCAGCCGGTCGGCCTCGGCCCGGACCGCCTGGTCCGCGTGCTCCGCCTGGTCCGCGTCGTCCGGGCGGGTGGTCTCCGCGCTGCTCATCGGATCAGGCCTCCAGTGCCGGGCGGAGGTCCCACAGGGTGCGCCAGGTGGCGGCGCCCTGCTCGGCGCGACGGCGGACCGGGCCGTCCCAGTAGCCGAGCAGCCGGGCCGCGTCGGACGGCTCGTCCTTGCGGACCACGCCGAGGAGCTGGCCGGGCAGCCGGCCGAGCAGGTCCCCGCCGTCGGGCAGGTAGGCGGCGCTGACGCCGAGCGCGGTGGCGACGGAGACCGCCTCGGCGGTGCTCATCACGGTGGACGGGCGTTCGACGTCCCAGCCTTCCGTGGACCGGCCGCTGCGCAAGTCCCGGAAGGCCGTGACCAGGGCCTCCAGGACGGCGTCGTCCACCGCGTAGGCGGCGCCGGCCCGGGCCACGGCGGCGGTGGACTGGCGGCGGACCAGGTCGACCTCGGCGGCGAGGCTGCCGATCGGGCCGACCGTCTCGAAGTTGAACCGCCGCTTGAGCGCCGCGGACATCTCGCTGACGCCCTTGTCCCGCAGGTTGGCGGTGGCGATCAGGGTGAAGCCGGCCGCGGCGTGCAGTTGGCCGTCCGGGGTGCCGGCCAGTTCGGGGACGGCGATGCGCCGCTCCGAGAGCAGCGAGACCAGCGCGTCCTGCACCTCGGGCAGGCAGCGGGTGACCTCCTCGACCCGGGCGACCGCACCGGTGGTCATCGCGGTGAGCACCGGCGAGGGCACGAGGGCCTCCCGGCTGGGCCCCTTGGCGAGCAGCAGGGCGTAGTTCCAGCCGTACTTGAGCTGGTCCTCGGTGGTGCCGGCGGTGCCCTGGACGGTGAGCGCGCTGCTGCCGCAGACGGCGGCGGCGAGCAGCTCGGAGAGCATGGACTTGGCGGTGCCGGGCTCGCCGACGAGCAGCAGGCCGCGCTCCCCGGCGAGGGTGACGACGCAGCGTTCGACCAGGGCGCGCTCGCCGACGAACTTCGGCTCGATGACCAGGCCCTTGCGCCCGGCCTTGAGCTTCTCCCCGCCGCTGCCCATCACGAAGGTGACCACGGCGCGCGGGGTCAGGAGCCAGCCGGGCGGGCGCGGGCCGCTGTCGTGGGCGGCCAGGAACTCCAGTTCGGCGGCGTACTTCTCCTCGGGCGGGACGGTCTGCCGGTCGGCCGCGGCGGGGGCGGCGGCGCCCTTGGTGGTCTCGGTGGCGGTCATCGGCGGGCCTTCCTGCGCTTGCCGGTCTGGAGCTCTTCGTATCCGGGGGCGTCGCCGTCGACGGTCCGCTGCCAGGCCCGGGCGAACAGCTCGGGGACGGGCAGGGGGACCAGCGCGGGCCGGTGGGTGGGCAGTTCGTAGAGGGCGGCCTTCCATGTCTCGGCGGGCAGGGCGGGCGACTTGGCCTCCTGCCAGCCGCCGGGCAGGAAGAGGCCGCGGCCGGCCCGGGAGCGCTTGGCCTCCAGCACCAGGCCGCTGGCGGCGAGTTCGGCGCGGGCCTTCTTCAGCCGGGCGGGCTTCCAGCCCGTCCAGCGGGCGGCGTTGCGGTCGGTCGGGTCCGGCAGGGCGAGCAGTTGGAGGTAGAGCGTGGCCGCGTCCTCGCCCAGGCCGTGGGTGCGGGACACCTCGGCGACCAGCTCGGGGACGGACAGCAGCGGGTTCTGCAGCCAGGCCGGGCCCTCGCCGGGGGCCGGCACCGAGGCGGCGGAGGCGGCCAGTTGCTCCGGCTCGCCGCGCAGCACGGCTTCGATGGCGCCCCGCTCGGCGGAGAACCAGTAGCTGCTGGAAAGCCCGTCGAGCAGTTCGAGCAGTGGGTCGTCCGGGCCGGTGAGGGCGGCCGGGCGCAGCCAGATCCGCTCGTAGTCCTCGTGGTACGGCGTCAGGACGAGCGCCGGGCCGCAGTGGACCAGGCCGTCCCGGTCGGCCCCGCCCTCGGCGGGCAGGCCGAAGTGGGTGCGCAGGACGGCGGCCAGCGAGGCGCCCTTGACGGTGCGCACCAGGTCGAGGTCGAGCAGCAGCTCCGGATCGGCGAGGCGGTCGCGCAGCGCGGCGGCGGCGGTGGGCAGCAGCGGGCGCAGCGGGCTGTCGGCGGGCAGGTGGTAGGCGAGCCAGCGCAGCGCGGCGATGGTGGAGCCGAGCGCGCCGGTCTCGGGGACGGCGGACTCGTCCTCGGGCGTCAGCCGCTGGCCGACCCCGTCCACCTCGGTGAACCGGAAGCCGGTGCGGCCGGCCAGCCACGGGGTGTGGGCGGGGTTGAGCACCGCCTCGACGGTGTCGATGGACACGCCCTGGACGGTGGCCAGGGCCTCCTCGGGGAGGGTGACGAGCCGTCCGAAGCGCCGGATCCACTCCTCGGCGCCGGCGGCGATGTCGGGGCCCTCGGTCCACAAGGTCTTCGGGTCGGCGGGCAGCAGGGCGCCCCAGACGGCGGCGAGGCCGTTGTGGTCGTGCCCGCGCAGCCAGGCCCGGGCGGCCTTGAACTCGGCGGCCTTGAGGCCGAGTTCGGTGGGCGCGGAGATGTCCGTCCAGTACAGCAGGCCGGACGGCGGGCTGAGCAGCAGGGCGGAGCGGGCGGTGCCGATGCCGGTGAGCTCGTTGAAGGCCTCCGCCCTGGCCGCGTCCCGGGGGACGGATCCGTGCAGCGCGGCGACCCGCCAGAACTTGGCGACCCAGGCGGCGTCGACCAGTTCCTCGGTGCCGCGCTCCTCGAGGGTGGTGAAGTGCGCGACGGGGCCGAACTCCCCGCTCGGGTCGTGGTCGACGGCGAGCCAGTGCACCCAGCCGTCGGCGACCTGTCGCTGGTGGCCGATGATGACGACGGTGCGCCCGCCGTGCCGCAGCACCTCGCCCTCGCGGGGCGTGACCGGCCGGGGGCCGGTGGCGTTCGGGGCCGGCGGCACCTGCTCGGCGAGGACGATCTCGCGCAGGGTGGCGCCGCGGTCGGCCAGCGGGCCCCTGGTCAGCTCACCGAGCAGCAGGACCAGCGAGGAGCGGTGGGCGGGCTCGGTGAACGGCGAGGCCACCGCGTAGGCCAGCGCGTGGATCCGGCCGAGCAGTTGGAGCCAGCCGTAACTGACGCTGCCGTTGTGCAGGGTGACGGTGGCGGGGCTGGTCCAGCCCTCGCCCTCGGCGGCGGGCGGGGCGGCCAGCACGGCGGTGACGGCGCGCAGGTTGTTGAGCACCCGGCAGCGCTCCTCGGAGCCCCAGTTGTTGCCGAAGCCGCCGATCTCGGGCAGCACGGCGCGCACGGCGTCGCGCAGTTCGTGGTCGCGGCCGTGGTCGGGCCGCCACTCGGCGTTCTTCGCCCTGCCGGGGCGCTCGGCCTCCGGCTGCGGGACGAACCGGGCGACCCGGTCCAGCAGGTCGGCGGCGGTGCGGGCGAGCCCGGCGACGCCGGCCAGCAGCCGCGGGTGGGCGATGCCGGGCAGGATCGCGCCGACCTCCGGGACGGGCAGGGTGCGCGAGGTGCGCCGGGCGAGCGGGCGGCGCACGCCCTGGACGGTGAGCCAGCACCGCTCGCCGGCCGGGACGGGTTCGGTGTCGACCGGCCAGGCGGCGTCGACCAGCCGGGCGGCCTGCTCGGCGGTGACGGCGCGCAGTGCCTCCGAGCCCGCCTCGTCGCGCGGGCGCAGGGCGTGCCAGTGCGGGTACGGCGGGATGAGCGGGGTGCCCGCGGCGGAGAGCTCGCCGGAGCGGCCGGGGCGCAGGTCGACGGTGCGGTCGGCCTGGCCGGTGAGGTCGGGCAGGTTGAGCGAGAAGTGCTCGCCGGAGGTGTGGCTGACCACCGGGGCGGCCGCGCCGGGCAGGGCGAGCCTGGCCACCGGGACGGTGTCCGTCCGGTGACCGGCCAGCGGCAGCTCGATGCGGTGGCCGTCGGCCGTGAAGGCGGTGACGGCCTTGCCGGGCTCCGTCCTGACCCAGTTGCCGAGCACGGTGCCGTCGGTGCCGAGCGGGGTCCGCTCCAGGCCGGGCTGGAGCGGCAGCAGCCAGGTGCTGCGCTGGACCAGTCGGCCGGCGTGGGCGGTGGCGGCGATCACCGGCGGTTCGGCGGTGCGCCCCAGGGTGCCGGTGGCCGGGTCGAGTTCGCGCAGGACGGCCTCGCCCTCGGTGGTGCGGCGCATCGTCCAGTAGCCGGTGCCGTCGCCGAGGACGGGGTGCTCGTGGGGCATCCGGGTGTCGCCGGCGTGCAGCGGGCGCTCGCCGGTGGTGCGGCCGCCGCCGGGCAGTTGGAGGGAGGGCGCCTCGGGCTCGCGGTCGCGGTAGTAGTAGCCGGCGATGGTCTCGCCCTCCAGCTCGAACCGCTCGTCCGGGCGGCTGGACCAGTACGCGAGCTGCTTGCCCTCCTCGGACCAGACGACCAGCAGTTCGCCGTCGACGAAGCGCAGCCTGGTCCGGTTGCGCTCGTGCGACGGCCGCTCGGGCAGCCGCAGGGTGTGCTCCAGCACGATGCCCTGCGGGCCGACCACGACGGCCCGGTCGAGGCGGGCGAGGATCAGGTGCGGCCAGGCGTCCTCGATGAGCAGGTCGCTCAGGCCGGCGCCGGCCAGGCTGGGGACGGGGTGCTGCGGGGCGTCGTCGGCGGGCGGGTCGGCGAGCCTGCCGAGCGCCTCCTCCAGGGCGGGCCAGCCGAGTTCGTCCAGGATTCCGGCCCGGAGGGCGTCGGTGAGCAGCGCGGTGACGTCGAGGGCGGCGATCCGCTCGGCGACGGCCGGGGCGACCGTCCGGATGGCGGTGTGGTACTGGCCGATCGACCGGACCAGGTCGGCGGCGCCGGCCAGGCCGCGGGCGGCGGTCAGCTCCTCGGCGCGCTCCTCGGCCCACTCCGCGAACAGCTCGTTCAGCAGCGGCACGGCGGGCGCCTGGCGCCGGACGGCCGTCTCCCAGGCGGGCGGGGTGGCCCGGCGCAGCAGCGACCGGTAGCGCTCGTCGGCGCCGACGGCGGTGAGGGCGGAGCTGTCGGGGCCGCTCTGCGCCGCCCAGTCGCGCAGGTCGAAGCCGAGGCCGCCGGGCGGGTCGGCCACCGGCACGCCCGCGGCCAGCAGCAGGTCCAGCAGGTCGATCCGGGTGTGGCTGGCGCGGATGCCGGTGTGGAGGTCCACCGGGACGGCGTCGGCCTTCAGCCGCTCGACCATCCGGCCGGCCAGCGCGAGGGTGGCCGGGCAGCTGGGGCGGTTGCGCCAGCCGCGGCCGTGGTGGTGGCACCAGCGCTGGAGCCAGGCGGCGGCGGGCTCGGCGCCCTCGACGCGGGGGCCGGTGAGCAGTTCCTCGGCGCCGGTCTCGGCGAGGACCGCCAGCCAGGCGGTGTCGTGCGGGGCCGGGTCGGCGGAGGCCGGGTCGGGCAGCAGTTCCAGCAGTCGGGTGCGGACCGCCGTGTCGTCGCGGCCGAGCTCGACCAGCGCGCCGTGCCAGGACTTCCAGAACGCGGCGGGCGCCCGGTTGACCGCCGGGGAGTCCAGCAGCTCGGCGAGCAGCGCCCGTTCGTGCTCGGTGCGGTCCAGTCCGGCGGCCTTGATCAGGGCGCGGGCGTCCTCGGCGATCCCGGCGTACGGGGCCATGCCGGCCGCGGAGCGCTCGGTGCACAGCTGGCGGAAGCGCTGCCAGGCGGTCAGCGGGTCGAGCCGCTGGGCGAGCTCCTTGACGTACTGGCGCAGCGACTTGACGGTGAGCGCGCCGGCCAGGGCGAACTCCAGGAAGACGGCGCGCAGCCGCTCCTCGTCCACCGTCAGGCCGTGGGTGCGCTCGGCCTCGCGGGCCTTGCCGAACCAGGCGGCGGCGTAGGTCTGGTTGCCGTGGCCGAGGAAGATCCGGCCGACCTCCTCGCAGAAGGTGGGCAGGAAGTGCGGGACGGCGCGGCCGAGGCGGGTGGCGAGCTCGTCGAAGCCGTCCTTGGCGGCGCCGGGCTTGGAGGCGGCCTGGCGGGCGATCCGCTCCAGCTCCTTGACCAGGGCGAGCGCGTGGTGGCCGTTGGCCGGGTCGTGGACCAGTGCCCAGGCGGGGAAGCCGAGCGCCTCCTGGCGGACCTGGCCGACCTCGGCGGCCCCGGCCTCCGGCGCCAGGCCGAGGAAGTCGAGGGCGAGGTCCTCGGCCGGGCCGAGCGCGCCGGGGACGAGCCGGACGATCCGGCGGCCGTCGAGCGCGGGGTGGGTGTAGGTGCGGGCGGTGAGCACGTCGGCGGCGCTGTCGGGGCGGCCGGCGTCGGGCAGGGTGCCGGACGGGAGCACGGCCCCGGCGTCGAGCAGTTCCTCGGGCGTCGCGGCGCGGTCGGCGCCGTTGCCGCCCGGGTTGGTGGTGGTCGTGGTCAGGCCGGTGGCGGTCATGCGGCTTCCTCCCCCTGGATCGTGCGGCCGGCGTACAGGGCGGCGGCCATCCGCATGCCCTCGGACCAGGCGACCGGTCCGACCTCGGTGAGCGGCAGGGCCCGGCCGTCCGGGCCGGCCCAGCTGAGCGCGCCCGTCTCGCACGCGTCGTACTCGTAGTAGTCGCCGACCCAGACCCGGGCCTCGACGGTGCGCCCGCCCTCGGTGACCGACTGGACGGCGGAGCCGCCGCGGACCCGGCAGCCGAGCCGGTTGCAGCGCCCGACCAGCTCGCGCAGCTCCCGGTAGCGGCCGCCGGCGTAGGTGGTGACCTCGGTGCCGGCCGACCCGTCGGCGGGCCGGTGCCAGACCTCGCGGTAGAGCTGCTGGACGCGCTGGGAGACACCGAGCTCGACGGCGAACTCCCGCAGCTCGTCGAGGTCTTCGAGCAGGACGGGGTGCGGTATCAGCACCTCGCCGTCGGTGAGGCGCACGGTGTCGCCGTCCAGGTCGACCAGGCCGAGGCCGCGCTCGGCGTCGGCGCCGCGCAGGAAGCCGGCCACGGAGCCGTCCACGGCGGTGACCACGAGGTCCTTCAGGACGCCCTGCCAGGCCTCGTCCGGCCACACGGCGGTGAGCACCGCGGCGGGCACCGGCAGCGAGCGGACCATCCAGCGCTCGACGTCCTCCAGGCAGCCCCGCTCGTGCGCGGCCAGCCACTCGGCGAGCTGCTTGAGCTGGACGACCACGCGGTCGTCACCGAGCTTCGACGGCAGGGACTTGAGGTCTCGGCCCGCCGCGTTGCGGCACGCCACCCTGCCCTCCCCGTCGAGCGCCACGCGGTACCCTCCCGCGTCCGTCTCCACCCATGCCACGGCCGTACTCCTCCCACCGGGAAACACCTGTCGATCGCCTGCTGACCAGCGATGCGAGGAACGTAGCGAGGCCCACTGACAATGCGACGGGCGGGGTGAACTCCGGCCGTGACATGCAGACTTCAAACCATTCGAACGGGTGATCGAAGAGACGAAAAAGGCGGGGCGGCTGCCCCCACGCAGCCGCCCCGCCCGTCCCCCGGCCCCGGCGACCCCCTCCGTCCCGGGCGACCCGACGACCCCTCGGCCCCCCGCCCCGTCAGCCCAGCGGCGCCCGGGGCACGATGACCGGCGCGCCGTCCCCCGGCGCCGCGAGCACATGGCTGTCGATGTCGTACAGCGCCCGCACCAGCGGAGCGTCCACCACCTCGCGCGGCGGCCCGCAGGCCACCACCGCGCCGTCCCGCAGCGCGACCAGCAGGTCCGCGTACCGGGCGGCCGCCGCGAGGTCGTGCAGCACCATGACCACCGTCCGCCCGCCCGCCGCGACCCGGCGGACCAGCTCCAGCACCTCCACCGCGTGCCCGAGGTCGAGCGCGCTGGTCGGCTCGTCGAGCAGCACCACCGGGGTGTCCTGGGCGAGCACCATGGCCAGCCAGCAGCGCTGGCGCTGGCCGCCGGAGAGCCGGTCGAGCCGGCGGTCGGCCAGCTCCGCCACGCCGGTGGCGCGCAGGGCCTCGGCGGTCAGCCGCTCGTCCTCCGCCGACCACTGCCGGAAGAGCCCCTGGTGCGGATGGCGGCCGTAGCGGACGAGTCCGGCGACGGTCACCGCCTCCGGGGCCTGCGGGCTCTGCGGCAGCAGCGCGACCCGGTGGGCGGCCTGGCGCGGGCGCAGCCGCCACACGTCCTCGCCGCCGACCAGGACCCGCCCGCCGTCCGGCCGGTGCAGCCGCGCGACGGAGCGCAGCAGGGTGGACTTCCCACAGCCGTTCGGGCCGACCACCGCCACCACCCGGCCGGCCGGGACGGTGAGGTCGACGCCGCCGAGCACCGGGCGCCCCGGCCCGTAGCCGGCGCTGAGTCCCTGGATCGTCAACTCCATGGCAGCTCCCCCTCGACCGGCGCCCGCTCAGCTGCCGCCGAGCGCCTTGGCGAGGTCGCCGATGACGACGTCCGCGGCGAGCGGGCCGCCCCGGGTGGACCAGACCGAGCCGTCCACGGTGACGGCGTGGTTGTTCTTCACCGCGCCCAGCTCCTGGTACGCGGGCTTGGACTGGACGTCCTTGAGCGCGGTCTTGCCGTCGTCGGTCAGGGTGGAGAGGAACAGCCAGTCGCCGTCGATCTCGTTGAGCTTCTCCAGGCTGAGCGCCGGGCTGTGGGCGTTGCCGTCCTTGTCCTGCGCGGCCGGGCGGGTCAGGCCCATGTCCAGGGCGACGCCGCTGGCGAACTGCTTCTTCTCCATCCAGCTCGGGCCGGTGGGGTTCCAGCGGACGATGGAGACGGCGGCGCCCTTGTTCTTGCCGAGCTCGCCGCCCGCCTTGGCGGCCTTGGCCTCGTAGTCGCCGATCACCTTGTTGGCCTGGTCGAGCTTGTTGACGGCGTTGCCGATGCCCCGGAAGGCGAGCTTCCAGTCGTCGGTGGGCGCCATGGTGACCAGCGTGGCGGGGGTGATCTCGCGCAGCTGCTTGAGCACCTGCTCGTCCTGCATGTCGCCGGCCAGGATCAGGTCGGGCTTGGCGGCGATCACCTTGTCCATCACGGGCTGGAGCAGGTTCCCGACCACCGGGACGCCCTGCACCTTGTCCTTGAGGTACGCGGGCGGCTCGGCCAGCCCCTGGCCGTTGGTGATGCCGGCCGGCTTGACGCCGAGGGCGAGCACCGCGTCCAGGTCCTCCTGGGTGAGGGTGACGATCCGCTTGGGCTCGGCGGGGACCTCGACGGCCTTGCCGGTGGCGTCCTTGACGGTGCGCTTGCCGGTGTCGCCGCCCTTTCCGCCGCCCGCCGCGTCGGCCGCCGGGGAGGCGGCCGTGGACGAACCCGAGGAGGAGGAGCCGGAGGAGCCGCAGCCGGTGAGCAGGAGCGCGGCCGCCCCGGTGACGGCCAGCGCCTGGGCCGCACGGCGGCGGACGGGGCTGAGCGGGCGACGGGCGAACGGCATGGGTGCCTCCGGGCAACGGTGGTACGGGAGTTGAGCGGCGTCCGGGTCGTTCGACGGGGCGGAGGGGCCCCGCGGGACGGACTCGACCATTAGGTTAGCCTTACCTTATGACATTGTCGCAAGCCGGCGTCACCAAGGCGCCCCCCGCCACCGCGCCGGAGCCCCGACGGCCCGGGGGCCGCCCGGAGGGGCCCGGGGGCCGCCCGGAGGGGCCCGGGGGCCGCCCGGAGGGCACCCGCCCCACCTGGCCGGCCGTCACGGCGGCGGCGGTGCTCCTGCTCGCCCTGGCCGCGCTCTCGCTGTCGGTCGGCGCCGGCGAGGTCGGCCCCGGCCGGGTGCTGGACTACCTGCTGAACCACGACGGCGCCCGCGCCGACGGCCGACTGGCCCTGGTCGTCGGCGACCTGCGACTGCCGCGCACCCTCACCGCGCTGCTGGTCGGCGCGGCGCTCGGCGTCGCCGGGGCGCAGCTGCAGTCCGTCACCCGCAACCCGCTGGCCGAGACCGGCCTGCTCGGCGTCAACGCCGGCGCCTCGCTGGGCGTGGTGCTCGGCATCGCCGTACTCGGCGTCCAGAGCTCCTACGGCTACCTCGCCTTCGCCTTCGGCGGCGCCGTGCTCGCCAGCGCGCTGGTGCTGCTGATCGCGGGCAGCCGGGGCGGCGGCTCGCCGATGCGGCTGGTGCTGGGCGGCTCCGCGGTCGGCGCCACCTTCGGCGGGCTCACCGGCGTGCTGATCGTCAACTCGCCCGAGGCCTACGACCGTTACCGGGTCTGGGTGCTCGGCTCACTGGCCGGGGTGGAGGGCTGGAGCACACTCGCCCGGCTCACCCCCGTCCTCGGCGCCGGCTTCCTGCTCGCCGCGCTCACCACCCGGCCGCTCACCGCCCTGGCGCTCGGCGACGACCTGGCCCGCGGCCTCGGCCACCGCCCCGGCGCCACCCGGGCCGCGGTCGCCGTCGCGGTCACCCTGCTGACCGCCTCCGCGGTCGCCATGGCCGGGCCGGTGTCCTTCCTCGGCCTGCTGGCCGGCTTCCTCGCCCGGTCCCTCGCCGGTCCGCGGATCGGCCGACTGACCCTGCTCGCCGGACTGTTCGGCGCGGCCGTGCTGACCGGCGCCGACGTGCTGGCCCGGGTGGTGGCCAGGCCGTACGAGGCACCGGTGTCGGTGATCGTCGCCCTCGTCGGCGCCCCGGCCCTGATCGCCATCGTCCGCTCCCGGCGCTCCGCCGCGCTCGCCCTCAGCGACCCGGCCGAGGCCACCCCGCCGGCCGGACGGCGGGCCGAACCACCCGCCCCGAAGCCTGACCTGGCACTGCGGTACGGCGCCTGGTCGCTGCTGCTCCCCCGCCGGGCGCTGGCCGCCTCGTTCGGCCTGGCCGCCGCCCTGCTCGCCGCCGTGGTGGTCGCCGCCCACGCCGGGCAGAGCGAACTCGACCTCGGCCGCACCTTCCAGGCCGTGTTCGGCTACGGCGACCGCCTCGACGTGCTGCTGGTGCAGAAGTTCCGGCTCGGCCGGATCGTCGCCGCCCTCGCCGCCGGGGCCGCGCTCGGCCTGGCCGGCTGCCTGACCCAGACCCTCGCCCGCAACCGCCTGGCCACCCCCGAACTCCTCGGCGTCAACGACGGCGCGACCGCGGCCGTGCTGATCTCGGCCACCGCCTCCGGCACCTTCGGCGCCTGGTGGGCCGGACCGCTCGGCGCGCTGGCCGCCGTCCTGGTGGTCACCCTGGTCTCCGGCGGGCTCGGCGCGCGCGGCTATCGGGTGCTGGTCGTCGGCCTCGCGATGTCCGCGCTGGCCTCGGCGGTGATCCAGGTCGCGCTGGCCCGCCGCTCGCTCAACTCGGCCGGATCGCTGTACGTTTGGACCTCCGGCAGCCTCAACGGCCGGGACCTCGCGATCGCCACGCCCGTCCTGGTCGGGCTGGCCGTACTGGTGCCGCTCGCCCTGGTGGCGGCCCGGCGCCTGGCGGTGCTGCGCTTCGACGACAGCGTCGCCTCGGCGCTCGGCGTCGACCCGGGCCGGGTGCGGCTCGCCTGCCTGCTGCTGGCCGTCGCCCTGGCCGGGCTGGCGGTCGGCGTCTGCGGGCCGGTCGGCTTCGTGGCACTGGCCGCGCCGGTGGTCGCCGGGCGGCTGGCCGGACCCGCACGGGTGCCGGTGCTCGGCTCGGCCCTCACCGGCGCCCTGCTCGTCGTCCTCGCGGACACCCTGGGACGGGTGCTGCTCGGCGGGGTGGAGATCCCCGTCGGCATCGTCACCACCGTCCTCGGCGGCCCGTTCCTGCTCTGGGTGCTGCTCAGCCGCAAGGGCAGCCCCGCGTGACCACCCCTGGAGAACCCACCGTGGAAGCCCCGCCCGTCGTCGCCCTCGACCCCGACGACCCCGCCTACCGCCTGGTCACCTTCACCCACCGGGAGGCCGACTGCGACGGCGTGCTCGCCCTGCTGCACACCGTCACCGACAAGGACCGCCACGCCGGTGACCTGACACCGCACCTGATGGAACGTCAGGCCGACGGAAGCTGGTCGATCACCTACCGGCTGCGCGAGGACCACCGCGCCTCCTACCAGCTGTACCCCTTCCGGGGCGAGGCCCCCGGCACCACCCGCGCCGACTGGCTGCGCGTCCTGGACCGGGCCCGCCCCGACCCGTACGACACCGAACCCCGGCTGCCCGCCCGCGACGGCCGGCACCCCTCCTCCGTGCTCAGCCTGCCCGCCGCGCCCGCGCAGCCGTACGTGGTGCGGCGCGAGGGCGTGCCGCGCGGGCGGACGGTCGCGCACACGGCGGCCGGCCGGCGGGTGGACGTCCACCTCCCGGCCGGGCACCGCGCGGACGGCGGACCGTACCCGGTCGCGGTGCTGCTGGACGGCGAGATGTGGGGTGGGGTGCTGTCCGTCGGCGACACCCTCGACAACCTGGCGGCGGACGGTGCGATCCCGCCGACCGTCGCCCTGCTCGTGCACACCATGGGCCCGCAGCGGCCGGACGACCTGAGCTGCAACCCGGCCTTCGTCGACCTCCTCGCCGACCGCCTCCTCCCCTGGGCCGCAACGGAGTTCGGCGCGAGCACCGACCCCGCCGACACCGTGGTCGCGGGCCAGAGCGCGGGCGGCCTCACCGCCGCCTACGCGGCCTACCGCCGCCCGGAGCGCTTCGGCAACGCGCTCTCCCAGTCCGGCTCCTTCTGGTGGCCCGACGAGACGGAGTTCGACGTCGGCAGCGAGTGGCTGACCCGCCGCCTCGCCGCCGAACAGCGGCGCCCGGCCCGCTTCTGGATCGAGGTCGGGCTCCAGGAATGGATGCTGCTCGCCCAGAACCGCCACCTGCGCGACGTCCTCACCGCCCGCGGCTACGACCTCGCCTATCGCGAGTTCAACGGCGGCCACGACTACGCCTGTTGGCGCGGCGGCCTGGCCGACGGGCTCGCCCACCTGCTGGGCGGCCGGTGACCTGCGGACCAGCCGGTCCGCGGGCGGTCGGCGGCGGTCCGGGACCTCACCCCTGATCGCCGCCGGCGGTCGCGGTCGGGATCCGGGAACGGCGTCACCGTCTTCTTCCGGGGTCCACGATCGGGTAGAGCGGGAAGCCCATCCGCGGGTAGTCGCGGATGGGCTTCCCGCTCGAGTCGTTGTCGGGGTCGGTCGGCGGGTCGATCCGGCACGGTGGCGTTGCTCCCGTGCCCGGTGCGGTGGTCGTCCGCCGGGCCGCACGACGCGGCCGGGCGGACGACCACCTCCTGAGGGCTCAGTCCTCCGGCGGCGGGCCCGGGGCGTCGACCGGGAGGCGGACGGCCAGGAGGGCGCCGGCGGCGACCAGGGCCGCCGTGAGCCCGAGGGCGAGCCGGTACGGTCCGGCGCCCGCGCCGTCGCCGAACGCGCCGATGAGGGCCGCGGTGGCGGCGATGCCGAGGGCGCCGCCGAGGGTGCGCAGGATGGTGAACAGGCCCATCGCGCGGCCCATCGCGGGCGGCGGGACGTCGGCGAAGCCGGCGATCTGGACGGTGAGCACGGCGGTGCCCAGCACCAGTCCGACGGCGAACATCAACGCCCGTACGGCCCACGGGTTCTCCGCGAAGCCGAGCGCGGCCAGCACGGCCGCCGCCAGCAGCAGCCCGGGCAGGGCCAGCCGGCGCGGGCCGAGGCGGGGCAGCAGGCGGTCCACCACCTGCGAGGCGGCCATCAGGCCGATGGCCTCCGGGAAGACGCTCAGCCCGGCGTCCAGGGCGGTGGCGCCGCGCGCCGCCTGGTAGAGCAGCGGCAGCACGAACAGGGCGCCCATCAGCCCGGCCGAGGTCAGCAGGGCCAGCCAGCTCGCCGTGCCGAAGGTGCGGTCGGCGAGCAGCCGCAGGTCCACCAGGGGTTCGGCGGTGCGCAGTTGGTGCCGTACGGCGGCGCCCAGCAGGACCAGGCCGAGCAGTCCGCCGAGGGCCACGCCCGGGGAGGTCCAGCCGTGCGCCGGACCGAAGCCGAGGGCGTAGGTGAGCAGGCCGAGGCCGGGGGTGGCGAGCAGGAACCCGGTGGTGTCGAAGCGGCCGGCCGGAGGCTCCTGCTCGCCGCGCAGGCCGATCAGCCCGATCAGCACGGCGGCCGCGCCGATCGGCACGTTGACCAGGAACAGCCAGTGCCAGGAGAGGTGTTCGGTGAGGAAGCCGCCGAGCGGCGGCCCGAGGGCGGGCATCAGCGCGGTCGGGACGATCAGGATGCGGCCCAGGCCGGCCCGCTCGTGCGGGGCGAAGGCCCGGAACAGCAGGGTCATCCCGACCGGTGTGAGCAGCCCGCCGGCCACGCCCTGGACGGCCCGGGCGGCGGACAGCGTGCCCAGGCCGGGCGCCGCCGCGCAGAGCGCGGAGGCGAGGGTGAAGGCGGCGAGCGAGCCGAGGAAGACCCGCTTGACGCCGTACCGGTCGCCGAGCCAGCCGGCCACCGGCAGTCCGAGGGCGAGGCCGACCAGGAAGGCGGTCTCCACGGCGTTCGCCGCCGAGACCGGGCGGCCGAAGTCCTCGGCGATGCTGAACAGCGCCGGGTTGACGATGGTCGAGTCCAGGCCGTTCATGCACATCGCGGCCGTGTAGACGACCACCACCGCGGCGCGCCCCGCGAGCAGGGGGCGCGCCGGGGCCTGGACCGCCGGAGGGGTTGCCGGAGGGGTCACAGCGTGGTCCAGTGCGCGGTGATCCACTCCAGGGCGGCCGGCCGCTCGCAGGGGCCGTGGGCGACGGTCCAACCGGCCGGGACGGCGGCGAAGGCGGGCCACAGGGAGTGCTGTCCCTCGGCGTTGACGAGCGCGAGGAACTCCCCGTCGGCGTCGAAGGGGTTGGCGGGGGCGTCACTCATCGGTGGTCTTCTCCATCATCGGTCTTCTTGTCGGACTGCTTGAGGTGGTCGGCGATCACGCTCGCGATGTGTGCGATCGGCTCGGGCAGGGTCATGTCCTTGTGGGAACAGGCCACGTCGGTGTTGGCGATCCGGCCGGACACGTACGGCGTCCACAGCTCGGGCACCAGGGTGTCGTCGATGGTGTCGACGGTGGCGCGGAAGAACAGCACGTCGCCGTCGAAGCGGCGGTGGTCGTAGCCGCGCACCAGGTGGTTGGTGTTGAGGTAGATCCGGTTCAGCGCGGCCACGGTGCTCTCGTCCAGCCCGGCGAGCGGGCTGCCCTCGCGGCGCAACAGCGCGGTGACGGCGCCGAGTTCGAGCGGCAGGCCGTCGAGGCCCTCCGGTCCGAAGCCGCCCATGGTGAGCAGCGCCTCCAGCGCCTCGGCCTGGTCGGGGACGGGCAGCTCGCGGAAGCCCTCGGCCGGGTAGGCGTCCAGGATGGCGAGCAACTCGACCTCCTGGCCCAGCTCCTGGAGCCGGACGGCCACCGCGTGCGCGATGATCCCGCCGGTGGACCAGCCGAGCAGCCGGTACGGGCCCTCCGGCTGGACCTCGCGCAGCCGGCCGGCGTAGTGCGCGGCCAGCTCCTCCAGCGTTTCCGGCAGCGGGAGTTCGGCGGTGGCGGCACCGACGCCCTGGGCCTGGAGGCCGTAGATCGGCACCTCGCCGGGCAGGTTGCGGATCAGGCCGGTGTAGCACCAGCTGAGGCCGCCGGCCGGGTGGACGGCGAACAGCGGGCGCTGCCGGCCGGGGGCGACGGGCCGCAGCGGCAGCAGCACGTCCAGGGCGTCGGCGCCGGGCGCGCCCGCCGCGAGGGCGGCGTCCAGGGCGGCCACGGTGGACGCCTGGAACAGCGCGCCGATGCCGACCTCCAGTCCGAGCACCTCGCGGATCCGCCCGGCGAGCCGCACGACCAGCAGCGAGTGCCCGCCGAGTGCGAAGAAGTCGTCCTCGACGCCGACCGAGGCCACGCCCAGCACCTCGGCGAACAGTTCGCACAGCTGCTGCTCGCGCGGGGTGCGCGGCGGGCGGCCGGCCCCTGCGGCGGGGGCCTCGGGGGCGGGCAGGGCGCGGCGGTCGAGCTTGCCGTTGGCGGTCAGCGGGAGGCGGTCGAGCAGGACGACGGCGGAGGGCACCATGTGGGCGGGCAGTTCGGCGGCGGCGTGGGCGCGCAGCTCGTCCGGGGTGGCGGTGCCGACCGGTCCCACGGCGCCGACCGGGGAGACCGCGTAGCCGACCAGCCGCTTGTCCCCCGGCACGTCCTCCCGCACCACCACGGCGGCGTCGGCGACGGCCGGGTGGGCGGCCAGCACGGCCTCGATCTCGCCGAGTTCGATCCGGAAGCCGCGCAGCTTGACCTGCTGGTCGGCGCGGCCGAAGTACTCCAGGACGCCGTCGGCGCGGCGCCGGGCGAGGTCCCCGGAGCGGTACATCCGGGTGCCGCGCTCGCCGAACAGCGCGGCGTACGGGTCGGCGACGAAGCGGGTGGCGGACAGCTCGGGGCGGCCGAGGTAGCCGCGGGCCAGGCCCGCCCCGGCCACGTACATCTCGCCGGTGACACCGGGCGGGACGGGCTGGAGGTGCTGGTCGAGGACGTAGACCCGCAGGTCGGGGATGTTGACGCCGATGGTGCTGCTGCTCCCGGCGGCGGCGCTCGCCCGGTCCAGGGCGATGTACGAGACGTGCACGGTGGTCTCGGTGATGCCGTACATGTTGACCAGCGTGGGCGCGTCCTCGGCGTGCCGGTCGTACCAGTCGTCCAGCCGGGCGAGTTCGAGCGCCTCGCCGCCGAACACCACGTAGCGCAGGGCGAGTTCGCTGCCGGGGCGGTCCCGGTCGGCGGCGCTGAGCTGGTAGAAGGCGGACGGCGTCTGGTTGAGCACGGTGACCCGCTCGCGGGCGAGCAGGTCCAGGAAGGCCGCCGGGTCGCGGCTGACCAGGTGCGGGACGACGACCAGTCGGCCGCCGTGCAGCAGGGCGCCCCACAGCTCCCAGACCGAGAAGTCGAAGGCGTAGGAGTGGAACAGCGTCCACACGTCCTCGGCACCGAAGCCGAACCAGTGGTCGGTGGCGCCGAACAGCCGGACCACGTTGCGGTGGGTGACCGGCACGCCCTTGGGCCGGCCGGTGGAGCCGGAGGTGTAGATGACGTACGCGGTGTCCTCGGCGCGCAGCGGGCGGGTGCGCTCGTGCTGCTCCAGCGGGACGGCCGGGAAGGCGGCGGACTCCGGCCCGTCGACCAGGAGTTGCCGCACCTCGTGGGCGGGCAGCCGGGGCGCGGTGGCGCGGTCGGTGAGCAGGGCGGCCGGGGTGGCGTCGGCCAGCATGTAGGCGAGCCGGTCGGCCGGGTAGTCGGGGTCGAGCGGCAGGTAGGCGGCGCCGGACTTGGCCACCGCCAGCAGGGCGACGACGAGTTCGAGCGAGCGCGGCAGGGCGAGCGCGACGATGGTGCCGGGACCGATGCCCTCGGCGGCCAGCAGCCGGGCCAACCGGTCCGCACGGGCGGCGAGTTCGGTGTAGTCGAGCTGCTCGTCCCGGTGGCCCACCGCCACGGCGTGCGGATGGGCGGCGGCGGCCGCCTCGAACAGCTCGGGCAGGATGGCGTCCGAAGACGTGTCCACCGACGGGCCGTTCCACTCGACCAGGGCGCGCCGCCGCTCCTCCTCGCTGATCAGCGGCAGCAGGCCGATCGGGGTGTCGGGGGCGCTCGCGGCGGCGGTGAGCAGCCGGGTCAGGCGCTCCCCGAGGGCGGCCACGGTGGAGCCGTCGAAGAGGTCGGTGCGGTACTCCAGGAAGCCGCCGATGCCGCCGCCGGGCAGTTCCCCGGCGTTCAGGGTGAGGTCGAACTTGGCGGTGCCGCTGGGGATCGCGGCGATGTCGGCGGTGAGGCCGCCGCCCAGGGCGGTCCGCTCGTCCGGGCGGCTCTGCCAGGCCAGCATCACCTGGAACAGCGGGTGGCGGGCGAGCGAGCGGGCCGGGTTGAGCTCCTCGACCAGGCGGTCGAAGGGCAGTTCGGCGTGCTCGTGCGCGGCGAGCACGGTGCCGCGGACCCGGGCCAGCAGCTCGCGGAAGGTCGGGTCGCCGGACGTGTCGGTGCGCAGCACCACCGAGTTGACGAAGTAGCCGACCAGTGCGGCGGTCTCCTCGTCCTCCCGGCCGGCCACCGGGGTGCCGACCGGGATGTCGGTGCCGGCGCCGTGCCGGGTGAGCAGGGCGGCGAGCCCGGCCTGGACGGCCATGAAGACGGTGCTGTCGGCGGCCCGGGCGAGCCCGGCCAGGGCGGTGTGCGCCTCGGCGCCGAGCGCGAAGGGCACGGTGGCCCCCTGGTGGCCGGCGACGGCCGGACGGGGGCGGTCGAGCGGGAGCTCCAGCTGGTCGGGCAGTCCGGCGAGCGCGGCGCGCCAGTGCTCCACCTGCCGGACGGCGAGCGGGCTGGGCGCGTCGGCGGCGCCGAGCCGCTCCCGCTGCCAGGCCGCGTGGTCGGCGAACTGGACGGCGAGTTCCGGCAGTTCCGGTTCCCGGCCGGCACTCCGGGCGCCGTAGGCGACGGCCAGGTCGCGCAGCAGCGGGGTGGTGGAGGCGCCGTCGCCCGCGATGTGGTGGAGCAGCAGGAGCAGGGTGTGCCGCTCGGGACCGTCGGTGAACAGGCTCGCGCGCAGCGGCGGTTCGGCGGTCAGGTCGAAGGCGTACCGGACTTCATCGCCCAGCTCTCCGGTGCTCCCGTGGAGTTCGGGCCGGAACTCGGAGAGGATGCGCTGGTACGGCGTGCCGTCCGGCTCCTCCCCGTAGACGGTGCGCAGGACTTCGTGCCGGGCGACGAGGTCGCCGAGCGCGAGGCCGAGGGCGTGCCGGTCGAGCGGGCCGGTGAGGGTGAGCGCCAGCGGGATGTTGTAGGTGGGGCTGGGGCCTTCGAGGCGGTGCAGGAACCAGAGCCCGCGCTGGGCGGGCGAGAGCGGCATCCGCCCGGTGCGCGGCACGGGCACCAGGGCGGGGCGGTGCTCGGGCTCCGCCGGGTCGAACAGGGCGGCCTGGTCGATCAGTACGGCGAGGCCGGCCGGGGTCGGCTGCCGGAACACGTCGGCGAAGCCGACCGGGGCGGCGAAGGTCTCGCGCAGCCGGGCGGCGAGGCGGCCGGCGAGCAGCGAGTGGCCGCCGAGGTCGAAGAAGGAGGCCTCCCGGCCGGGTGCCTGCGGCAGGCCGAGGACCTCGGCGAACAGGCCGCAGACCAGCTCCTCCCGGGGCGTGGCCGCCGCGGTGCCCTCGGTGGCCGCGGCGGGCTCGGGCAGGGCCCGGTGGTCGAGCTTGTCGTGGGCGGTGCGCGGCAGTTCGTCCAGCAGCAGGACGGCCGCCGGGACCATGTGCGCGGGCAGCCGGGCGGCGAGCGCGGCGCGCAGCCCGTCCGGATCGGGCGCGCTGCCGCTCTCCGGGACGGCGTAGCCGAGCAGGCGCTTGCCCTGCGGGCCGGGGCGGGCGATCACCACGGCCTGGGCGACGCCCGGGAGTTCGGCGAGGACGGCGGCGATCTCGCCGGGCTCGATCCGGAAACCGCGGATCTTCACCTGGTCGTCGGCCCGGCCGAGGAACTCGAGGGTGTTGTCGGGGCGGCGCCGGGCGAGGTCGCCGGTGCGGTACATCCGGCTGCCGGGCGGGCCGAAGGGGTCGGCGAGGAAGCGTTCGGCGGTGAGGTCGGGGCGGCCGAGGTAGCCGCGGGCCAGGCAGGCGCCGGCCACGTACAGCTCGCCGGTGACGCCGTCGGGCGCGGGGCGCAGCGAGCCGTCCAGGACGTAGGCACGGGAGCCGCGCACCACCCGGCCGCGCGGGGCGCCGTCCGGGCCCGGGGTCCAGGCGTAGGCGTCGACGGTGGTCTCGGTCGGGCCGTAGAGGTCGACCGGGTGCAGGCCGGGGACGGCGGCCAGGCGCTGCCAGAGGGCGGGCGGGGTGGCCTCGCCGCCGACCACGAGGACGGACGGGCGGTGCCGGCCCTCGTCCAGGATGCCTTCGGCGATCAGGACTTCGAGGTAGGAGGGGGTGAGGTCGAGGTAGTCGACGCGCTCGCGGTCGAGGTGGGCGGCGAGCGCGGCCGGGTCGCGGTAGGTGGCGTCGTCCAGCAGGTGGAGCTCGTGGCCGTGGACCATCCAGAGCACCGGGTCCCAGGAGGCGTCGAAGGCGAACGAGGCGCTGTGGGCGACGCGCAGCCGGTCCCGGCCGGCGCGGCGCAGGGCGGGGGCGACGTGGTCCTCGCCGAGGCCGGCGTGCAGGTTGGCCAGCGAGGCGTGGGTGACCACCACCCCCTTGGGGCGGCCGGTGGAGCCCGAGGTGTGCAACACGTAGGCGGGCTGGCCGAGTCGGGGCGCGGGCGGGGCGGTGTCGGGCTCGCCGGCCGCGTCCTGCGGGCGGACGACGGGCAGGCCGGCGGGCAGGCCGAGCCCGGCGAGGGCGTCGGCGGTGCCGATCGCGCAGACCGGGCGGGCGTCGGCCAGCACGGCGGCGAGGCGCCGCTCGGGGTGGGCGAGGTCGAGGGAGACGCAGGCGCCGCCCGCCTTGAGGACGGCGAGCATCGCCACCAGGGTGTCGGTGCCGCGCGGCAGGGCGATCGCGACCGGTGCGCCGTCCTTGACGCCGAGGGCGGTCAGCCGGTGGGCGAGCCGGTTGGCGGCGGCGTCGAGCTGCCGGTAGGTCAGCGCGGCCGCGCCGGAGCGGACGGCGACGGCCTCCGGGGTGCGGGCGGCCTGGGCGGCGAACAGCTCGGGCACGGTCCGCTCGACCGGCGGCTCGGTACGGCCTTCGGTGGCGCGGCGCAGGCCGTCCGGGTCGAGCAGGTCGATCCGGGCGACGGGCGTCCGGGGGTCGGTGAGCAGCAGGTCGGCGAGGGCGTCGAGGTAGCGCAGCAGGCCGTCGCGGTGGGCGGCGAGGGAGGCGGCCCCGTAGCGGGCCGGGTCGGCGTCGATGACCAGGCGCAGCGCGCCGTCCGGGCCGGGCGAGACGTTCAGGGCGAGGTCGTCGACCGGGCCGGCGGCGAGGTTGCGGACGGTGCCGGGCAGGCCGGCCAGGTCGAGGTCGCTCTCGAAGGCCTTGATGTTGACCATCGGGCCGAACAGGGCGCGGCGGTCGCCGGTGCGGCCGAGGTCGCGGCGCAGGTCCTCCAGCGGGTAGCGCTGGTGGCGGCGGACGGCGCGCAGCTCGCGGACCACGGCGCGCAGCAGGGCCTCGGCGCTGTCGGCGGGGCGGACGGCGAGGCGCAGCGGGAGCACGTTGGCGGCGGCGACGGGGGTGCGCAGGGCGGCCGGGCCGCGGCGGTTGGCGAGCGGCAGGCCGAGGACGACGTCCTGGGTGCCGGTCAGGCGGTGCAGGTAGCCGGCCGCGGCGGCGAGGAGCAGCTCGGCCCAGGTGGCGCGGACGGCCTCGGCGGCGCGCTCCAGGCGGTCGCGGGTGCCGGCGGGCAGTTCGGCGGTGAGGCGGATCGATGCGCCGGACGCGCCGGCTTCGCGAGACGCGCCGGACTCGGGGGACGCGCCGGGCTCGGGAGACGCGCCGGGCTCGGGGGTGCCCGGGAGGGTGGCCGGGGTGTCGGCGTCGGCCATCCGGGCCGACCAGTGGGCGCGGTCGGCCCCGTACTGCGCGCTCTCGCGGTAGGCGGCCTCCTCGGCGGCGGCCTCGGCGAGTCCGGCGAAGGGGTTCGGCGCGGGTTCGGTGCCGGTGACGAGGGCGGTGTAGAGGGCCGCGACCCGGTCACCGAGGAGGGTCAACGCGTAGGCGTCGACGGCGAGGTGGTGGATGCGGCGGTACCAGAGCCGGCGGTCCCCGGTGAGCCGGATGAGCGCGTGGGTGAACAGCGGGCCCTCGGCGAGGTCGGCCGGGCGGGCGAGGTCGGCGCGCATCCAGGCCTCGGCCTCGGCGGCCGGGTCTTCGGCGGCGCGCAGGTCCAGGCGGTGCAGCGGCCAGTGGCGGCCGGGGCGCAGCCGCTGGCGGGGCGTGCCGTCCGGGTCGGTGACGACGACGGCGCTCAGCGCCTGGGCCTCCTCCACCGCTTGCCGCAGCGCCTGTTCGAACCGCTCGTCGTCGAGCGGGCCGGTGATCTCGACGGCGTCGCCGGTGTTGTAGACCGGACTGTCGGGGTCGAGGGCCTGGGCGTACCAGATGGCGGCCTGGGCGGCGAGCAGGGGGACGTCGGCGGCCTGACCGTCGACGGTCCGGCTGTGGGCGGCCCGACTGTCGGCGATCTGGCTGTCGACGGTCTGACTGTCGGCGATCTGGGTTTCGACGGCAGGCATGGGGTGGAGAGCTCCTCGGGGGATCCGGAACGCCTTACTTAGGTTAGCCTAATCTAAGTTCATATGATCTGGTCAACGGCCCCGCAGGGTCGGGCCCCTGACACCCCGGAGACGCCACCCGTGCCCCAGACCGAACCGCTGCCGCAGAGCGCCGAACCAACCGAACCAACCGGGCCCGCCGAACCCACCGGACCCAGCGCCGCCAAGCGGGCCGTGCGCGAGCGCGTCCTCGCCCTGCGGACGGAACTCCTCGCGCTCAGCCACCGCATCCACGCCCACCCCGAGACCGCCTTCGAGGAGCACCTGGCCGCCGCCTGGTGCTCCGAACTGCTGCGCGCGCACGGCTACTCGGTCACCGCGCCCGCCCACGGCCTGGCCACCGCCTTCGACGCACGCCTCGGCAGCGGGCCGGTCACCGTCGCGCTGGTCTGCGAGTACGACGCCCTGCCCGGACTCGGCCACGCCTGCGGGCACAACCTGATCGCCGCCGCCGGGATCGGCGCGGCGCTCGGGCTCGCCCCGTACGCGGACGAACTCGGGCTCACCGTACGGGTGATCGGCGCGCCGGCCGAGGAGCGCGGGGCGGGCAAGGCCCTGCTGCTGGAGGCCGGGGCGTTCGACGGGGTGGACGCGGCCATGATGGTCCACCCCTGCCCCGTCGAGGTCTCCGACTTCCGCTCCTTCGCCCTCGGCACGCTCTCCGTCCGCTACACCGGGCGCGCCGCCCACCCGAGCCTCGACCCGCACCGGGGGCGCAACGCCGCCGACGCGCTCACCGTCGCCCAGGTCGCGATCGGGCTGCTGCGCCAGCACCTCCCGCCGCAGTGGCGGGTGCACGGCATCACCACGGCGGCCGGCACGGCGCCGAACCTGATCCCGGACAGCGCCAGCGCCGAGTACGAGATCCGGGCCTCGGCGGCCGAGGACCTCGCCGAACTGCGCTCCCGGGTCGAGGACTGCTTCCGCGCCGGGGCACTCGCCACCGGCTGCGAGGTGGAACTGACCCGACCCGAACCGGACTACCTGGACATGCGCGCCGACCCCCGGCTGCTGACGCTGTGGCGGGCCAACGCGGCGGCGCTCGGCCGGCCGGAACCGGTCGAGAGCGGGCCCTTCGCCTGTACGGACATGGGGAACGTGTCGCACGCGGTGCCGTCGATCCATCCGGTGCTGGACATCACCGGCGGCGCCTGCGCCCCGCACGAGGCGGCGTTCGCCGAGGCGGCACTGGGCGCGGAGGCGGAGCGGGCGGTGCTGGACGGCGCGGTGGCGATGGCGTGGACGGCGGCGGACCTGGCGGCGGAGTCGGCGGAGTCGGCGGCAGCGACGAACGAATGACGGCCGACAACTTTCAGCGAACAGATAACGAAATCTGTTCGCTGAAAGTTGTCATCTGTTATCTGTTACCCGTCGACCGTCTTCCATCGGCCGTCGCCCCCCCCCCCCCGGCGCCCGGGGTCCCGCTCACCCGCCGAGCAGCACCCCGGGTGCCACCCGCACCGCCGTCACACCCAACTCCCGTACCAGCGCCCCGACCTCGCCCTCCTGCCACGGGTCGGCGAGCACCACGGCGGCGCCGGTCCGCAGCGGCCACAGGTACTCCCAGAGCGGCAGGCCCAGCTGCAGCACCCGGTCGCCCGGCCCGAGCGGGTGGGCCGCCTGGAGCTCGCGCACCCGGCGATCCGCCTCGGCATGGGTGAGCCGGACGGCGCTCGGGCGCCCGCCCGGGCCGTACCCGACGCAGAGCAGATGGTGCGGGGTCAGCGCCCGGGGCGGGTCGGTGGGCAGCTCGCCCTCCGTCTCCAGCCCGGCCAGCGCCCCCGGCACCCCCTCCCCCAGCACGCAGACCGGAGCGTTCTCCGCGAGCAGCCGCTCGCGCCGCCCGGGCGTGTCCGACGGGTCCAGCGGAAGGTACGCCGCACCCGACTTCGCCACCGCCAGCAGCGCCGTCACCAGCTCCGCCGGACGGCGGAACGCCGCCAGGCCGACCACCGCACCCGGGCGGGCCCCACGGGCGGCCAGGGCGCGCGCCAGCCGGTTGGCCGAGGCGTTCAACTCCTGGTAGCCGACGGTCTCCCCGCCCGCGAGCACCAGTGCCGGCGCGTCCGGCGTCCGCGCCGCCTGCGCCTCGACCGGCCCCACCGCGGTGGTGGCCGGGTAGCGCACCGTCCGGCGCGGCAGCGGAGGCAGTTCGGGCACCTCGGGCAGCACCGCCCCGCGGGCCGAATCCCGGGCTCCAGCCCGAACCGGCTCCCGGAGCGGATCCCGGACCGGGCCCCGCAGCGCCTCGCCCACCCCCGCCGCCATCACGCCGCGCCCAGCAGCTCGGCCCAGGCCTCGATCGCCGGGCGCTCCGCGAGCTGGACGAACGCCACCTCGGCGCCTTCCTCCTGCCAGCGCCCGGCGAGGGTCATCAGCCGGATGGAGTCCAGCCCCCAGTCGACCAGGTTCTCGTCCAGCGGGATCTCCGCCGGGTCCTCGCCGAGCAGGTCGGCGACCTCGGCCCGGATCCGCTCCACCGTGAAGCCCGTACCCGTCACTTGCCGCCCACCCCTTCGAGCACGTCGATCTCTGCGGCGTCCAAGCCGGCCGTGGCGTCCAGGCCGGCCACGGCATCCAGGCCGGCCGCCGCTGCGGCCGGAGCCATCGCCCCGAGCACGGTCTCCGCCGTGGCGACCATCCCGCAGCGCCCGGCCACCCAGGCCAGCGCACCGCGGTGCTCCGCCGGGCCGAAGTCGGCGACCGCGTCGGCCACCACGAAGGCCTGCACGTCCCGCATCCAGGCGTCGCAGGCGGTCGCCTGTACCCCGATGTGCGCGTACACGCCGGTGATCACCAGCTGGTCCCGCCCCTGCTCGCGCAGCAGCTGCTCCAACTCGGTGCGCACGAAGGCGCTGTACTTCCACTTGGTCAGCACGGTGTCGCCCGGCGCCGGGGCGACGGCGTCGGCGATCGCGGTGGCCCGCGGGTCGGCCGGGATGCCCGGGCCCCAGAAGTCCTGCTGCAGCCCGCGCTCGGCCGGGCTCTGCCCGCCGAGCTGCGCCGAGTACACGACGGGAACGCCGGCGGCACGCGCGGCCTCCGCCAACGCCTGGACGTTGCCGAGGAGTTCGGGCACCGGCGCGGCCTCGGCGTCGAAGGCGTCCAGGAAGTGGTTCTGCAGGTCGTGCACCAGCAGGACGGCGCGCGCCGGGTCGACCGTCCAGGAGACCCGGTTGGCGGGCAGTTCCTCGGCGGCGGGCATGGGATAGCGGGGAATGCGGGGCAGGCCCACGGTGGTGTTCCTTAGCTAGATGTGGCGAGGTGGCGACGAAGGACGGAGGCGTCAGCCGGTGGTCAGCGAGGCCGCGATCGCGGCCCGCAGCTCCTTCTTGCTGACCTTCCCGATCCCGGTGGCCGGGAAGGCGGCGACGAACTCGACCCGGTCCGGCACCTTGTACTCGGCGAGCCCGCGCTGTCGCACGAACCGCTTCAACTCGACGCTCTTCGGGGGCTGTTCACGACTCTCGGCGCGCAGCACCACGTACGCGCAGGTGCGCTCGCCCAGGTACGGGTCGGGCATCGACACCACCGCCGCGTCGTGCACCGCGGGGTGCGCGAGCAGGTGGTTCTCGATCTCCTCGGCGGCGACCTTCTCCCCGCCCCGGTTGATCTGGTCCTTGGCCCGTCCCTCGACCACCAGGTGGCCGGTGGGGGTGCGCCGGACCAGGTCCCCGGTGCGGTAGAAGCCGTCCGCCGTGAAGGAGTCGGCGTTGTGCCCGGGCGCGTTCCAGTAGCCGCGGATGGTGTACGGGCCGCGCGTGAGCAGGTGTCCGGTGGCGCCGTCGGGCAGGTCCCGGTCCTGGTCGTCGACGACCCGGACCTCGTCGTCGGGCGAGATCGGCCGGCCCTGGGTGGTGGTGACCAGCTCCTCCGGGTCGTCCAGCCGGGTGTAGTTGACCAGGCCCTCGGCCATCCCGAACACCTGCTGGAGCGTGCAGCCCAGCACCGGGCGCACCCTCCGGGCCGCCTCCTCGCTGAACTTGGCGCCGCCGACCAGCAGCACCTCCAGGCTCTCGTAGCCGCGGGCGCCGCGCTCGGCGGCGTCCAGCCAGAGCAGTGCGAGCGGCGGCACCAGCCCGGTGATGGTCACGCCCTCGCGCTCGATCAGCGGGAAGGCCGTCTCGGGGGCGGGCTGCGGGCAGAGCACCACCCGGCCGCCGGCGTACAGCGTGCCGAGCGAACCAGGCGAGCTGAGCGGGAAGTTGTGGGCGGCGGGCAGCACGCACAGGTACACGCTGTCCGGGTCCTGGCCGCACAGCTCGACCGAGCCGCGCAGCGAGTAGATGTAGTCGTCGTGGGTGCGCGGGATCAGCTTCGGCACGCCGGTGCTGCCGCCGGAGAGCTGGAGGAAGGCGACGTCCTCGGGGCCGGGCTCCCCGCCGAAGGCCTCCGGGCCGGGCCCGTCGCAGGGCACGTCCGCGAGCCGGACGTGCTCCCCCGGGTCCTCGCCGGCCACCAGCACCAGCCGCAGCGCGGGGTTCTCCGCCCGCACCCGGCTGGCGAGTTCGCGGTAGTCGAAGCCGCCCTCGACGGCGGGCACCACGTACGCCGCCGCCCCGGTGAAGGAGCAGAAGTACCCGATCTCGGCGTACCGGTGGGCGGGCAGCGCGAAGACCGGCAGCGCGCCGATCCGGAACAGCGCGAACACGACCTCGAAGAACTCGGCGGCGTTGGGCAGTTGGACCACCACCCGGTCCCCGGCCCGGATGCCCCGGGCGAGCAGTCCGGCGGCCATCCGGTCGGCCCGGCGGTCGAGTTCGGCGTACGTCCAGCGCCGCTCGGTCGCCGCCACGCCGTGGCCACCCGGGTCGACGACGGCGGTGCGCCCGCCGTGCGCGGCGGCGCGCTCGCGCAGCATCCGCCCGAAGGTCTCGCCGCGCCAGTACCCGGCGGCCCGGTAGCGCTCGGCGAACTCGGCGGGGTACGGGGTGAAGCCCGCCCGGGCGGTCTCCAGCGGCGTCACCGGGCCACCCCCGCGGCGTCCAGGAAGGTGCGGAACTTGGCGCTGGTCTCGGCGAGTTCGGCCTCCGGCCGGGACTGCTCGACCACGCCGGCGCCGGCGTACACCCGCAGCGTCCGCCCCTCCGCCTCGGCGCAGCGGATGGTGACCACCCACTCGCCGTCGCCGGTCGCGTCCTCCCAGCCGACCATGCCGGTGTAGAGGCCGCGGTCGAAGGGCTCGACCTCGCCGATCACCCGGCGGGCGACGTCCGTCGGCGTGCCGCAGACCGCCGGGGTGGGGTGCAGCGCGCAGGCCAGTTCGAGGGCGGAGACCGTCGGGTCGGCCAGCTCGCCGCGGATCGTGGTGGCCAGGTGCCACATCGCGGCCGTCCGTACCAGGGTGGGCCGTTCGGGCACCTCCAGGGTGCGGCAGTACGGCGCCAGCGCCTCGCGGATGGCGTCCACCACGACGGCGTGCTCGTGCAGGTCCTTGGGCGACTCCAGCAGCGCGGCGGCGCGCCGGACGTCCTCGCCGAGGTCCTCGCTGCGCGGCACGGAGCCGGCCAGCGGGTTGGCCAGCACGGCCGTTCCCCGCCGGGAGAGCAGGAGTTCGGGGCTGGCGCCGACCAGGGTGCGGCCGCCGCCGGACGGGACGGCGAAGGTGTAGCCGCCCGGGTCGCGGCGGGCCAGCCGCTGCAGGATGGCGGGCAGGTCGAGCGGCTGTTCGGCGCTCAGCTCCAGCGTCCTGGCCAGCACCACCTTGCTCAACTCCCCGCCACGCAGCCGCTCGACGGCCGCCGCGACGCCCGCGCCGTACGCCTCGGGCGCGGGCACCGGGTCGATCCGCCAGTCGGCCTGCTCGGCCGGCGGCGCGGGCAGGGCGATCAGCGGGTCGTCGCGCAGCGCCCCGGCGGTGCGGACCCGGGCGGGGACGGCGAGTTCGACCCGGCTGTCCCGGTCGAACGCCACCGCGCCGACCACCAGCGGCCGTTCGACGCCGGAGCGGCCCGCCTCGGCCAGCGTCTCGGTGACCCGCACCGGCAGCGGCCGCCCGTCCTGCGGCACCCGGGCGTGCACCCCGGAGCCGAGCAGGGTGCGGGTCGGCGAGGCGAAGAACGCCTCGTCGGAGCCGGCCCGGTACTGGCCGAGCAGTCCGCTGGCCGCGCCGATGACGGCGTGGTCCTGGCCCTCGGCGAGGGCGGTCGCCGGGGCGTCGGGCCCGGCGGGTATCGGCCCGGCGGGGGCGTGGTGCACCGTGGTCACGGCGGTTTCTCCAGTCTGGGACGGTACTTCGGGGGGTGGGAGGAGGACCGGCGGCGTTCCGCTCAGGCGCGCAGGGTCGCGCCGCCGTCGACGTACAGGTCGTGCATGGTGATGTGCCGCGCCCGGTCGGAGGCCAGGAACACCACGGCCTCCGCGATGTCGGCGGGCGCGGCGATCCGCCCGAGCGGGATGCCGACCCGCCAGGCGCCCAGGTCGCCCTCGATCACCCGGCGTTCGGCCGCCTCGGCGTCCTCGCCCCACAGCGCGCGCTGCATCGCGGTGTCGGTCGAGCCGGGCGACACCACGTTGCACCGCACCCCGGACCGGGCGAGTTCCAGCCCCAGGCAGCGGGTGAACATGGTGGCCGCCGCCTTGGACGCCGCGTAGGCGGCCATCCCGGCGCGCGGCACCCCGGCGGCGTTGGACCCGACGGTCACGACCGCCCCGCGCCCGCGGTCCGCCATCCGGCGGCCGACGGCGCGGCTGGTGTGGAAGACGCCGGTGGCGTTGACGGCGAAGGTGTCCGCCCAGTCCCCGTCGGTGAGTTCGACGACCGGGGCGGTGCGCAGGACTCCCGCGACGTTGACCAGCACGCCGATCGGTCCGAGCCGGCTCTCGATCGACTCCACGGTGCTGTCGACCGCCCGGGCGTCCGAGACGTCCAGCGCGTAGGGACGCACGGACGGCAGTTCGGCCGCCAGCGCGTCGATCCCGCCCGGATCGCGGTCCACCGCCGCGACGACGGCTCCCTCGGCCACCAGCGCCCGCACCACGGCCGCGCCGATGCCCTGCCCGGCCCCGGTGACCATCGCGACGACACCGGCGAATTCGGACTGTTGCTGCACAGGACATCCCCTCCGACCAGCAAGATTAGGCAAGCCTAACCTAACACAGCTGTTCGCCTGTGCCGAGCGCCTGTACGAATCCCGCTGCTTCGCCGTCAACTCGCTCCGGACGCACGGAGGCCGTCCGCCCCGGACGATCCGGCGGCCCCGGTCTCCTTCCGGCACCGAAGAGCCGGCACCGAGAAGCGGGCATCGAAGAGTGGGTGCCAAAAGGCCGGCACCGAAAGCCGGCACCGAAAAACGGGTGCCGAAAAGCGGGTGCCGCCCACCCGTGGATGAAGCAGCATGAGCCGTATGTCTGATACCTCAGTACTCACCCGGGCCGAGGCCGTCGAGCGCCACCGCCTGCTCGACGTCCGCACCGTCCGCCTCGACCTCGACCTGACCCGCGGTCCGGAGGTCTTCGGCTCCACCACGGTGATCCACTTCGGCTGCACCACCCCGGGCGCCGGGACCTACGTGGACGTCAAGCCGGCCGCGCTCCGCCGGGTGGTGCTGAACGGCCGCGAACTGGACGTCGCCGCGCTGCGCGCCGGGCGCTTCCCGCTGACCGGCCTGGCGGCCGACAACGAGCTCACCGTAGAGGCCGACATGGCCTACTCGCACACCGGCGAGGGCATGCACCGCTTCACCGACCCGGCCGACGGCGAGGACTACATCTACACCCAGTCCTTCCTCGACGACGGCCCGCGGGTGTTCGCGTCCTTCGACCAGCCCGACCTCAAGGCGCGGTACACGGTGTCCGTCACCGCGCCGCGGCAGTGGACCGTGGTCGGCAACGGCGTGGGCCGCCAGGTCACGCCCGGGCGCTGGGAGTTCGCGCCCACCCCGGCGATCAGCAGCTACCTGGTCTCCGTGGTGGCCGGCCCGCTGCACTCGGTACGCGCCGAGCACGACGGGATCCCGCTCGGCCTGCACTGCCGCCGCTCGCTCGCCGCCCACCTGGACGCCGACGCCCCCGAGCTGCTGGAGGTCACCCGGCAGGGCTTCGACCACTACCACCGGGTCTTCCGGCACCGCTACCCCTTCGACAGCTACGACCAGTGCTTCGTGCCGGAGTTCAACGCCGGCGCGATGGAGAACCCGGGCTGCGTCACACTGCGCGACGAGTTCGTCTTCCGCTCCGCCGTGGACGACACCAGGCGCGAGGAGCGCGCCCTGGTGGTGGTGCACGAGATGGCGCACATGTGGTTCGGCGACCTGGTCACCATGAAGTGGTGGGACGACCTGTGGCTGAACGAGTCCTTCGCCGAGTACATGGCCTACAGCGTCACCGCCTCCTCCACCCGCTTCACCAGCGCCTGGACCGGCTTCGCCGCCAACCGCAAGACCTGGGGCTACGACGCCGACCAGCGCCCCTCCACCCACCCGGTGGCACCCGGCACGGTGGACGACACCGCCCAGGCGCTGCAGAACTTCGACGGCATCTCCTACGCCAAGGGCGCCGCCGCGCTGCGCCAGCTGGTCGCCTGGCTCGGTGAGGAGGCCTTCCTGGCCGGCGTCAACGACTACTTCGACGAGCACGCCTTCGGCAACGCCACCCTCGACGACCTGCTCCGGGCCCTGGCCGCGACCAGCGGCCGCGACGTCCACGGCTGGGCCGACCGCTGGCTGCGCACCACCGGCGTGGACACCCTGCGGCTGGCCGACGGCCGGATCGAGCACACCTCGGCCGACGGCGGGCCGCGCCCGCACCAGCTGACCGTGGGCCACTACCGGCGCACCGCCGAGGGCGCCCTGGAGCTGGCCGACCGCGTGCCGCTCGACCTGGCGGCCGACAGCACCGCGGCGGTGAAGACCGACGCCGAGCTGACCCTGCTCAACGACACCGACCTCAGCTTCGTCAAGATCCGTCTCGACCCCGGCTCCTGGCGGACCGTGCGCTCCTCACTCGGCGCCGTGCCCGAGGAGCTGGCCCGGGCCGTGCTCTGGAGCGCCGCCCGGGACCAGGTGCGCGACGGGGAGCTGGCGCCCGGCGAGTACCTGGAGCTGGTCGCCGCCCACCTGCCCGGCGAGACCTCGGTGCACCTGGTCGACGCGGTGCTCTCCTTCGCCCGCGACTTCGTGGTGGACTGCGCCGTACCGCCGACCGCACGGCCGGCGGCACTGGCCGTCCTGAACGAGGTCTGCCGCACCCTGCTGCGGCGCACCGAGGACGAAACGGACCGCACCGGGCTGCGCCTGGTGGCCGCGCGCGGCGTGATCGGCACCGCCGCCGGCGAGGCGCAGGCCGCCGAGCTGCGCGACTGGCTGGCGGCCGGCACCGTGCCCGGCGGGCCGGTGCTCGACCCGGACCTACGCTGGCAGCTGCTGCTTCGGCTGTGCGTGCTCGGCGCGGCGGGCGAGCCGGAGATCGCCGCCGAACTCGCCGCCGACCCCAGCGACACCAGCGAGAAGGGCGCCGCCCGCTGCCGCGCCGCGCTGCCCGACCCGGGGGCCAAGGAGGCCGCCTGGCAGGCGCTGTTCCACGGCGATCTCTCCAACTACCTGGCCGCCGCCACCGCCAGGGGCCTGTGGCAGCCCGAGCAGGCCGAGCTGCTGGACGGGCTGACCTCCCGCTACTTCGAGGAGCTGGGGTCGGCCGCCGCCCGCCGCGGCCCCGCACTGGCCCGGGTGCTCGCCACCACGGGCTTCCCCGCCTTCGCCGCCACCGAACGGACGGTACGGGCGGCCGAGGCCTGCCTGGCCGACCCGGAGCTCACCGCGGCGACCCGGCGCGGACTGGTGGACCAGCTGGACACCCTGCGCCGCGCCGTCCGGGCACGGGCGCGGGCCGAGCAGTAGCGCCCCCGGCGGGCGGTAGGCGGCGGCGTGGCCCGGGTGGTCGCGCCGCCGTCTCGTGCTGTCCCGTGCCGCCGCACCGCGACGCCGCGCCCTGGTCCGGCAGGGCCCGTCCTCCGGCAAGGCCCGCAGGACGTATCCCGGGCGCCGGTCGACCGGACCCTACCGCGGTGCGGCCGGGGTCGTCGGAGCCTTCGCGGGAGCCGTCGAGGACTTCCCGGGAGCCGTGGAGGCGGGGGCCGTCGGGGCGGTGGGGGCCGTCGCGGGGGTGCCGGGGGCGCCCGGGGCGGCGGGCGCCGGGGAGAGGCCGGTGCAGCCGCGCAGGCCGTCGCGGCGCTTGAGGGCGGCCTCGGCGGTGGCGCCGGTGACCGGCTCCGGGATGCCCTTGTCGTCGATGGTGGCCGGGGTGAAGGCCTCCCCGGTCACCTTCCCGTCGGCGGTGAGGGTGAGGGTGGTGACGCCGGTCTCGTTGGAGTTGGCGTAGTTCGAGGTGCCGTACCAGAGGAAGTTGCCGAAGCCGTACCCGATGTAGGTGTCGCCGAGCATGCCCGAGCCGACCATGGTGTGCGCGTGGGTGCCGACCACGGCGGTGGCTCCGGCGGTGGCGAGCTTCTTGGCGATGGTGGTCTGCGGACCGGTCGGGCAGGCCTTGCCCTCGTCGCCCCAGTGCAGGTAGACGAGCACCACCGGGGCCTGCTGCTTCGCCGTCTCCACCGCCTTGACCAGCGCCGGGACGTCCAGCGCCGAGGCGATGCCCGGCTTGCTCGCGCCGGCCCGCCACTTCTGGTTGGTGAGGTCCTCGACCTGGCTGGCGGCGACCACCGCGACCTTCACCCCGCGCACGGTGGTGACGTACGGGGCGTACGCCTCCTTGGCGTTGCGCCCGACGCCGACCACCGGGATCGGCGAGGAGTCCTTGGCGGCGAGGGTGTCGGTGAGGCCGTCGGCGCCGAAGTCCACGGCGTGGTTGTTGGCCATCGAGACGACGTCGACGCCCGAGTCCTTGAGCACCGACAGCGCCTTGGGCGAGGTGCGGAAGGTGTACGTCTTCGGCTCCGGGGCGCCGCGCCCGGTGATCGCGGTCTCCAGGTTGAGGACCGACAGGTCGGCGTCGGCGAGGGTGCGGGAGATCGGGCCGAGCGCAGGCTCGGGCGGCTTGACCGCCAGCCGGGCCTCGGTGCGGCCCTCGAAGTGGACGTCCCCGGCGAAGGCGACGGTGATGGTGCCGTCGGGCCGGGGCGGGGCGCTCTTGCCCGGGGCCGTGCCGGAGGGCGAGCCGCCCGGCGCCGAGGACTCGCCCGGCGGGACGGGGGCGGCGGAGGCCGGGGCCGGGGCGGGGTCGTCCGGCCCGCAGGCGGTGACGGCGGTCAGTCCGGCGAACAGCGCGACGGCGGCCGCGGCACGGCGCATGAGTGGATCCCCCCGAGGATGATGCGAGAACGATCAGCGTACGCCACCGAATCACCACCGCTCGGACCCGAGCCCGCAACATTCCGGCCACAAAAGGGCACGGCGCGGCGGCCCCGACCGGGCGCCGACGGCCGCTCCCCGGACGGCGCACCCGGCCCGCCTGGCCGACCCGTCCCAACCGCCCACCCGACCGGGCCACCACGTCCCTGGCGCGGAGGCGGGCGGGGCGCGCAGCGTGGTGTGGAGGGGGCGAGTACGGGGGAAGCGCGTGCGGGGGGAACCCGTGCAGGGGAGCCCGTGCAGGGGAGCGCGCGCGTAGGGGGGCGAGTCCCGCACCGAAGGCCCGGAGGTGTGACGTGATGGGCAGCAATCAGCTCTCCTCCGCGGGTGACGTCTCCCCCGCGGGCGGCGGCCGCGCCTCCCCCGCCCGGGAGCGCCGGATCGTGGTCGGGATCGACGGCTCCCCGCCGTCGAAGGCGGCCCTGCGCTGGGCGGTCGGCCAGGCCGTGCTCACCGGGGCGACGGTGCACGCGGTGGCGGCCTGGGAGTACCCCTCGCTGTACGGGTGGTTCGCGCCGATGGTGGACGACGGCTTCGAACGGATCGCCCGCCGGACGCTGAGCGCCGAGATCAACGAGGTCCTCGGCCCGGACCGCCCGGTGGACGTCCGGGAGAGCCTGGTGCTGGGCCACGCCGCCGAGGTGCTGCTGGAGGCCGCCGAGGGGGCCGACCTGCTGGTGCTGGGCAGTCGCGGCCGGGGCACCTTCGCCCGGACCCTGCTCGGCTCGGTGTCCACCCGGTGCGCGGTGCACGGGGTCTGCCCGGTGGTGATCGTCCGCGCCGACGGGACGGCCTCCCCCGCGGCCACCGCCCTCGGGGTCGAACAGCCGGCGCCCGGGGCCGTGCGCACCAAGGACTGGCAGCTCAGCCTGCACGTGGTCGAGGACGAGGACACCACCCGGGTGCACGCCGTGCTGGACGCCGACGGCAACGTGCTGCACAGCGACACCCGCTCCCGCCGCAACCCGCGCGACGCCCCGGCCCCGGCGGTCGGCGACGAGTTCGCGGTCGGCCGCGCCCTGGTGGACCTCGGCCACCAGCTGCTGCGCGCCGGCGTCCACGGCGCCACCGGGACCACGGAGGAGTGAACAACCCGGCCGGGGGTGGGAACCGGGCCGTGGCGTGAGCGGCGAGCGGCCGGGTACGCCATGCTGAATCACCGCTGAACCGCTGAACCGCCGCACGCCGTACCCCCGTCCCTCCCCGACCCGATCCTCCTCGCCCCGACCGGAAGAGCCGCTCCCCGCCATGGACACCACGCCAGCCTCCGAGGCCCCCACCCCGGAGGCCGCCCCGGACTTCACCCCCGACGAGCGCGCCCGGGGCCGGGCACTGCGCCGCGCCCAGCTGCCGTGGGCGCTGGGCGGGCGGCTGGCGGGCCTGGCGCTCACCCTGCTGCTCGGCCTCACCCCGGCCGGCGCCGCCGTGGTGACCGCCGTCGGCGGCTGGTTCGGCGGCTCCCGGACGGCCGGGGTGCTGGCCGGAGCGGCAGCCCTGGTGCTGCTCGGCCAGGCGCTGCAGCTGCCGTTCGGCGCCGGGGCGCGGACCGTCCGGGCCCGGTACGGGCTGGTGACCCAGGGCTGGGCCGGGTGGGCGCTGGACGCCGTACGCGGCCTCGCGCTCACCCTCGTCCTCGTCCTCCCGCTCGCGCTCGGGCTGTTCGCGCTGACCGCCTGGTCGCCGCAGCGCTGGTGGCTGCCGGGGGCGGGCGCGGCGGCGCTGCTGACGGTGGCGCTCTCCTTCCTCCATCCGCTGCTGATCGAGCCGGTGTTCAACCGCTTCTCCCCGATGCCCCCGGGGGAGCTGCGCACCGCGCTGCTGGCACTGGCCGAGCGGGACGGCGTCCGGGTGCGGGACGTCCTAGTCGCGGACGCCTCCCGCCGCACCACCGCGCTCAACGCGTACGTCTCCGGGTTCGGGGCGACCCGCCGGATCGTCGCGTACGACACCCTGCTGACCACCGCCGAGCCGCGCGAGGTGGAGCTGGTGGTCGCGCACGAGCTGGGCCATGTCAAGCACCGGGACGTGCCGGTGGGTACCGCACTGGGCGCGGTCGGTGCGGCCGTCGCGGTGGCCGTCCTCGGCCTGCTCGCCACCTGGCGGCCGCTGCTGGACGCCGCCGGGGCGACGGACGCGGCGGACCCCCGGGCGCTGCCGCTGCTGGCGGCACTGGCGGCGCTGCTGGGCGTGCTGTCGGGGCCGGCGCAGTGTGCGGTGAGCCGTCGGATAGAGGCCAGGGCGGACCGGCACGCGCTCGAACTGGCCGGGGACGTCGAGCAGTTCGTGGCGATGCAGCGCAGACTGGCCGTGGCGAACGTCTCCGATGTCGACCCGCCGAGGGTGCTTGAGCTACTGTTCGCCACTCACCCGAGTGCGACCAGCCGGATCGCCGCCGCCCGCGCCTGGCAGGCCGCACCGGAACGGCGGGCGCCGGAGCGGGGCGCGATCCCGGGCACATCTGTTGTATAGTGCAACAAATATCGAGGAGATAGGAACGCCGTGCCCGGCCGCCAGTCGTCCATCGAGACCATCCAGCGCGAGCTGACCGCCTTCGCCCGCCGCGCCCGGCACAAGGCCTCCCAGCTGCACCCCGACCTCTCGCTGGTCACCTACAGCATCCTCGACCTGATCACCGAGCGCGGCGGCTGCCGGGCCGCCGACGTGGCCGCGTACTTCATGCTCGACAAGTCCACCGTCAGCCGCCAGGTCACCGCCCTGGAGAAGCTCGGCCTGCTGGCCCGCGAGACCGACCCGGACGACCAGCGCGGCCAGATCCTGCGCGCCACCGAGGCGGGGCTCACCCTGCTGCGGGACGCCAACGAGCAGCGCAGGCTCTCCTTCACCGCGCGCTTCACCGACTGGTCCGACGAGGACGTCGCCCGCTTCGCCGACTACCTGGCCCGCTACGGCCAGGAGGGCTGACCGGGCACCGCAGGGGAGCGGGCGGAGCCCTACCGGGAGGCGTGAGCCGAGCGCCGGCGGGGAGCAGGAACCGAACGCTGCCGGGGAGTGAGCCCGGCCGCTCCGGGTGCGCCCCGGCACCCCCACGGTGTACAGAGGAGGAGTGCCCCTCCGGCAGCGTCCCGATGCGCCGCACCCGCCGCCCGCGCCGCATCCCCCCGACCGCCGCCGCGCCTGGCGGCCCGACCGCCGGGTGCTGACGGCGCTCACGCTCGCGCTGATCGTGCTGATCACCGTCGTCGACATCGTCTCCCCGCCGGACGTCCACCTCGGCCCGCTGCTGATCGTCGCCCCCGCCCTCACCGCCTCCTTCGCCGGCCCCCGGGCCACCGCCGGGGTCGCCGCGCTCGCGTTCGCCGCGCTGACCGTCATCGGCGCCGTCCGGGACGGCCTGACCAGCGCGAACATCGAGACCCAGCTCAGCGCGCAGCTGATCGTCTCGGCGCTGATCGTCGGCCTGCGGGTGCTGCGCGAACGGCACGAGCGCGAACTGGCCCGGGTGCGCTCGGTGTCCGAGGCCGCCCAGCGGGTGCTGCTGCGCCCGCTGCCGGAGCGGATCGGACCGCTGCACCTGGCCTCCGTCTACCTGGCCGCCGAGGCCGAGGCGCAGGTCGGCGGCGACCTGTACGCGGCCGCCCGCACCGCCACCGGCACCCGGCTGCTGGTCGGCGACGTGCGCGGCAAGGGCCTCTCCTCGCTCGGCGACGCGGCCCTGCTGCTCGGCGCCTTCCGCGCCGCCGCCCACCTGCACGCCGAACTGCCCGACCTGGCCGCCTACCTGGACGGCAGCGTCAGCTGGGACCTCGCCCAGCTCGCCGAACAGTCCCGGCGGGACCGGTGGGAGCGGCGCGAGCGGCAGGCGCTCTCCGCACTGCCCTTCCCCGCGCCCGAGGACCCCCCGGAGGAGAGCGGCGACTCCGGCGAGTCGTTCATCACCGCCGTACTGCTCGACATCCCCGACGACGGCTCCCCGGTGCGCCTGATCGACTGCGGCCACCCTCCCCCGCTGCTGCTGCACCCCGACGGCATCACCGCCCTCGCCGCCCGCCAACCCTCCCCGCCGCTGGGCCTCGGCGAGCTCGCGCCGACGCGGTACGAGACGGAGACCTTCCCGTTCCGGCCCGGCGACCGGCTGCTGATCTACACCGACGGCGTGATCGAGGCCCGCGACGCCCAGCGGCGCTTCTACCCGCTCACCGAACGCGTCACCGCCTGGCGTGCCGAACACCCCGCCGCCCTGCTCCACCACCTGCGCCGCGACCTGCTCGCCCACGTCGGCGGCCGACTGAACGACGACGCGGCCATGGTCGTGGTCGAGCGGCTGCCGTGAGGGCGGCCGACGAGCGCCCCGTGACGAGCGTCCTCGGAACGACGGCAGGCAGCCCTGTCGGATTGCCTTCTCCCGGCCCTCGTCGGGCCGGCCGCGGTGCCTCGGGCACGGCTCCCGGCCTGATCGCCTCCGGGCGTGTACGAGGCCGAGGCCGAAGCCGAAGCCCAGGCCGAGGAGGGCGGGCACGGCAGCCGTCGCGGCGAGGGCGCGCGGGTGGCGGAGGTCGAACATGCCGGGGCTCCTTCCCGGGGCCCGGACGGCCCCGCTCGTGGTGCCCCAACGATGACCCCGGCCACCCCTCCCGCACATGTACCGAACGGCACATCCTGAGCAGCGGCACCCCCACGTCCCCCTGCCGATCGGCAGGGGCACACCGGCCGCGTCCACACGGTGGAAAGGAATCTCCCCACCCGTACCCGTACCCGCGGCCCCCGGCAGGCCCTACGGCCGGCGGACGTACGGGGTCGTCGTGCTCACCCAGGCGAAGCCGAGGCGCTGCAGGATCGGCCGGCTCTGGTCGCTCGCGTCGACCTGGAGGTACTCGTAGCCGAGCTCGGCCGCGAGGCGGGCGCGGTGGGCAATGAGGGCGCGGTAGATGCCCCGGCCGCGCCAGTCGGGTGCGGTGCCGCCGCCCCAGAGGCCGGCGAACCCGGTACCCGGGATCAGCTCCATCCTGGCGCCGCTGACCGGGCGGTCGCCGGCCATCGCGACGACCATGCTGACCGTCCCGACGCCGTGTCGCAGGTGGTCGAGCAGCCGCTCGCGCAGACGGGGGTTCTCGGCGCCGAAGGCCTGTGTGTGGGCGTCCATCAGCAGGTCCACCCCGGCCGGGTCGGTCACCGGGAGCAGCCGGACGCCCTCGGGCAGGGCGGCCTCGGCGGGCAGGTCCGCGATCCGGGCGAGCATCAGCGCCTCGTCCGGCTCCGGGGTGAAACCGGCCGCCAGCAGGCGGGCGCCGAGGTCGGCGGGGCGGTCGTGGGAGTAGGCCTTCCACTCGAACTCCAGCCCCAGTCCGGCGAAGTGGCGCACCTGCGCGGCGATCGCCGCGTCCGCCCCGGCCTCGTCCAGCCCGGACCAGAGCACGCCGTTCCAGCTGTGCTCCGAGCCCACCTGCCGGACCACCGCACCGTCGCGCTCGACGCGGCAGCCGGGGTCGGGCGGCGTGTTGCGCCGGATCCGGTCGTCGAACAGGGCAAGCATGTCGTCATGATCCATCCGCTCACTCCAGCACGGTCCGCGAGCGCGCACCATCGAGTTTCCGCGCCACCGGCTGCGGGCGGCGCCCCCCGGTCGGCTCCGGGCGGCGCTCCCCGTCCTGCCGCGGGCGACGGCCCCCGGCCTGCTCACGCTCCCCGTCCTGCCGCGGGCGACGGCCACCGGTCTGCTCACGCTCCCCGGCCGACCGGCGGTCCGCCGCCCGGAGCCGGCCGGACCGGATCGCCTCGCTCGGCGCCTCCGCGCCCATGATGGCGTCCAACAGGCCGCGCGCTTCGGCGAGTTCGTCCATCTGCCGGGTGATCCGGGCGCGCTCCCGGGCCAGACCGTCGAGCAGTTCGGGGCAGGTCGGGCCGGGAGGGCGCTGCCCCGGGCCCGGCAGGCCGTGGAGGATCTCGGCGATCACGGCGCTGTTGAGGCCGGCCGCGAGCAGGGTGCGGATCCCGCGGACGGTGTCGACGTCCGGCTCTCCGTACTCTCGGTAGCCGCTGGGGCGGCGCTCGGGCGTGAGCAGCCCCTGCTCCTCGTAGTAGCGCAGCGCGCGCGGGGTGGCCCCGGTGCGCCGGGCGAGCTCTCCGATCCGCATCGCGGACACCTCCTCGACGGACCGTCCACCGCGGGTCGCCACCGAGGCTCTCCACCGAAGCCCCCGTGACGTTCCGCCGTGCCCCTCCGCCTTGACTCTGCCGTCGGCGTGAAGGTCTAGCGTAACCGCCATGCCGAACGAACGATCTTCCTCAACCTCCCCTGCCCGCTCCGCCGTTGCCGTGCTGGGCCTGGGTCCGATGGGCCGGGCGCTGGCCGGGGCGCTGTTGGCCGCCGGCCATCCGGTCACCGTGTGGAACCGCACGCCGGGCCGGGACGCCGAACCGCTCGCCCTCGGCGCGCGGTCGGCCGCGAGCCCCGCCGAGGCGGTGACGGGCTCCACCGAAGGAGCCACGGGCCCCGCCGAGGCCGGCGCCCCGCTCGTCCTGCTCTGCGTCCGCGACCAGTCGGCCGCCCGTGCCGTACTGGAGGCCGCCGGGGCGGCACTGCGCGGCCGGACCGTCGTCAACGCCACCTCGATCGCGCCGGGCGACGCGCGGGCGAACGCCGCCGACGCCGAGGCCCGGGGCTACCGCCTCCTGAACGCCGCGGTCCTCACCCCCACCCCGACCATCGGCCACCCGGAGGGCACCGTCCTGCTGAGCGGCGACGCCGAGGCCTTCGCCGCCCACGAGGCGACGCTGCGGGCGCTGGGCACCGTACGCCACGTGGGCGCGGACCCGGGCCGGGCGGCGGCCTTCGACGCGGCCCTGCTCGACCTGTTCTGGACCACCGTGCACGGCTTCCTGCACGCCCTCGCGCTGGCCCGCACCGAGGGCATCAGCGGCGCCGAACTCGCGCCGTACGCCCAGGGGTTGCCGCGCCTGCTGCCGCCGCTGATCGACCGCCTCGCGCAGCGCGCGGACGACCGCCGGCATCCGGGCGACCACAGCAGCCTCGCCTCCGCCGAGGCCGGGCTGGCGCACGTCGCGCACACCGCCCGGGCGCGCGGCCTGGACACCTCCGTCCTGGACGCGGCGCTCGCCGTCACCCGGCGGGCGGTCGGGGCCGGGCACGGGTCGGACGGGGTGTCCGCCCTGGTCGACCTGCTCGCCGGATAGCCGGGCAGCCGGGCAGCCAGGTAACCGGACAACCGAGCAGCCGGGAACCGGGCAGCCGGACACCCCGCCGACCGGGCCCGCTACTGCGCCAGGTACCCGCCGTCCACCGGCAGCACGACCCCGGTGACGAAGGACGCGTCGTCGGAGGCGAGGAAGAGGACGGCCGCCGCGACCTCGGCCGGGTCGCCGAGCCGCCCCATCGGGTGCAGCTTCTCGATCGCCCCGAGGTACTCGGTGCCGCCGGGCTCGTCGTACAGCCGGGCGACCCGCTCGGTGGTGATGGTGCCGGGGGCGACGGCGTTGACCCGGATGCCGCGGTCGGCCCATTCGACGGCGAGGTGCTTGGTCAGGCCGGAGGCGACGAACTTGGCGGGCCCGTACACCGCCTGGCCGCGCTGGCCGGCCTCGCCGGAGATGGAGGAGAGGCAGACGATCGAGCCGCCGGGCCGGTCCTGCGCGGTCATCGCCTCGATCGCGTACTTGCAGGTGAGGAACATGCCGCGGCCGTCCACCGCCATCACGTGGTCCCAGTCCTCGGCGGTGGCCTCGGTGATCTCCATCAGCGGGATGATCCCGGCGTTGGCCACCAGCACGTCCAACCGCCCGTGCCGCTCGACGGCGGCGGCCACCAGCCGGCGCGCGTCCTCGTCCCGGGCCACGTCGCCGACCACCGTGCTGACGGCGTCCGGGAACCGCTCGGCCAGCCGGTCCAGCCCGGCCTCGTCCACGTCGAAGGCGACCACCGACGCGCCCTCCCGGACGAAGCGTTCGGCGACGGCCCGTCCGATACCGCTGGCCGCGCCCGTCACCGCACAGGAGCGGCCGGCCAGCCGCCCGCCCGCGGGGCTCCCCGCGTTCTCAGTCACCATGGCGCGACTCTACCCAGCGGGCGGCCACGCGTCGGGTGCCTTCGACCGGTCCGCCGGATCCGGCCGGTCGGCGGCTCAAAAGCGGCCCGGAGCGGGACCGGGGGGCGGAGCGGAGAGAAGCAGGAGCCGGCAGAAGGCCACCGACGACAACGGCGGCCGGGACCGTCGGTACGGTCCCGGCCGCCGCGCCGGCTCGACGGCGGGTACTACACCCGCGCGTCCGTCGCCAGGGCCTCCGCCACCGGAAGGTTGGGCTGCGGGTGGGTCAGCAGGTGCACGCCCGCCGCCAGCGCGCCGCCGACCAGCGGGGCGAGCAGGAACAGCCACAGCTGCGACAGCGCGTCGCCGCCCGCGAACAGCGCCGGGCCGAGGCTGCGCGCCGGGTTGACCGAGGTGCCGGTGAGCGGGATGCCGACCAGGTGGACGACCACCAGCGCGAGGCCGATCGGCAGCCCGTCGAAGCCGACCGCGGCCAGCCGGTGGGTGACCGCCAGGACGACGTACACCAGCAGGAAGGTGAGGATGACCTCGGTCAGGAACGCGCCGCCGGCGTTGATGTGCATCTGGGAGCGCTCGCCCCAGCCGTTGGTGCCGAGCTTGCCGTGGGTCTCGAGCCCCGGTATCTGCTTCGCCAGCAGCAGGACGAGCCCCGCACCCGCGATGCCGCCGAGCAGCTGCGCCACCCAGTACGACACCGCCGTGCGCCCGTCGATCCGGCGGGCCAGCAGGAAGCCGAGCGTCACCGCCGGGTTGACGTGGCAGCCGGAGATCGGGCCGAGCGCGTACGCGAGCGCCAGCAGCACGAAGCCGAACGCGAACGCGATGCCCACCGGACCGATCGCCACCCCCGCGAGCACCGCCGCACCCACTGCCAGCAGCACCAGCAGCAGGGTCCCGAGGAACTCGCCGATCACCGCCCGCCTGTCCGTTCCACCCATGCGCCTGGTCCTCCTGACCGTCAGGGCAGGCGGTCCGGTGCCGCCCACGTCCGGCCAACCCTGGTCGACCGTTCGAGGGACCGCATGTCGGCCGGACGGCGTAGCGCCGTGTTTACGGCGCGTCCGCCTGCCGAATTACTCCGAACGGATGAAACCGTACGGAAATGGCGCAGCCAATGCAAAACGGAAGCAAAACGGGCAGACAGGGACAGGGCGGGCGCCGTGTGCCTGTCAGACCGTCAGCACGATCTTGCCGCGCAGGTGCCCGCCCTCACTGACCCGCTGCGCCTCGGCCGCCTCCGCCAGCGGGAACACCCGTTGCAGCGGCAGCCGCAGGGTGCCCGCCTCGTGCAGGGCCAGCGCGGCCGCGTAGGCGCTCGTGTAGTAGGGCTCGACGCCCTCGGCGCCACCGGTGAACCGGACGCCGTGCTCCTGCGCGCCCTGGATGTCGGCGATCGTCAGCACCCGGTCCGCGCCGCCCACCAGCTCGATCGACAGCGGCAGCACCCCGCGCCCGGCCGCGTCCAGCACCCGGTCCACCCCGCCCGGGGCGGCGGCCCGCACCCGCTCGGCCAGGCCCTCGCCGTACGTCACCGGGATCGCGCCGAGCTCGCGCAGGTGGTCGTGGTTCGACTCGCTCGCAGTGCCGACCACGGTGATCCCGCGGGCCCGGGCGAACTGGAGCAGCACGGTGCCCACCCCGCCGGCCGCACCGTGCACCAGCAGGGTCTCGCCGGGCCGCACACCCAGGACGGCGAGGGCGCGCTCGGACGTCTCGGCCGCCGTCGGGATCGCGGCGGCCTCCGCCCAGCCCAGGGTGGCGGGCTTGTGGGCCAGCATCGCCGCGTCCACCAGCGCCCGCTCCGCGTAGCCGCCGCCCATCAGGGCGCCGAACACCTCGTCGCCGGGGGCGAAGCCGCTCACCTCGGCGCCGACGGCCTCCACCACACCGGACACCTCGAAGCCCGGAACGTAGGGGAAGGAGACCGGGAAGAACCCGGCCAGCTCGCCGGTGCGCAGCTTGTGGTCCAGCGGGTTGACGCCCACCGCGCGGACCGCGACCCGCACCTGGCCGGGGCCCGGGGCGGGCAGTTCGATGTCGATCGGGCGCAGCACGTCCGCGCCGCCGAACTCGGGGAAGGCGATCGCCTTGGTCATGGGAAGGTCCTTCGGTTCCAGGGGAGTTGTTGCCTCCGACGTCTTCCATCCTGCGACCGGGGCAACGGCGGCCCAGCCAGTCCTTCGGCCGGTTCGACCTGTCCGAACGGCCAGGCGGGCCCGGCGGCGCCCGAACTAGGCTGGACCGCATGGACACCACTGAGCCGCCCGGAACCGCCACGGGCACGGGCGGGACGGGCACGCGCACGCGCACGGACGGGGCGGGCACGGGCGATCCGCGCGCGGACGTGACGCACACGGACGGGACCTGGCGCGACCGCTGGGGCCGCCCCGAGGACGCGCTCGCACGGGCCGTCGAGGTGCTGCGCGCTCCCCGGCCGGACCTCCTGCTGCGCCTGTCCGACGTGCTCGGCACCCTCGTCCCGCACACGGCGCTCGCGCAGCTCAGCGGCGTCTGCACGTTCAACCCCTCCCACAGCTACGGCCCGCCCGAACTCACCGCCGCCATCAGCACGCTGGACCTGTCCCGGCTGGCCGAACAGGCGGCCGCGACCACCTCCGCCGGCCGCCCCTGGCAGGGCGAGGCCGAACTCGCCGGACAGTCCCGGCCGGTCGTCGTCGTCACGACCACACCGGGCAACGACAGCGGCGCCGTCCTCGTCCTCGTCCGGGCGGGCACCGAACCGGTCGCCCCCGGGGCACTCGCCGTCCTGCAACAGCTGTGGGACCTGGTCATCGCCCACTCCGACCACCGCGCCACCGACGCCGCCCCCACCCAGACCGCCGCCTCCCGCGCCTCCGCCAACGCCCGCGCCCGCGCCATCGCCGAGTTCACCGGCACCCACAGCGCCGCGCTCACCGCGATCCTGGCCCCACTCCGCTCGACCGGCCTGGACGACGCCACCGCCCGCCGCAACGCCACCGAACTGGCCGTCACCGCCCTGCTCGACCTGCGCCAGGGCGCCGAACTCGACCGCACCCTCAGCGAGGAACCCGCCGACGCCGCCTTCGCCCGACTCGTGCGCGAACTGCGCCCGCTGCTGCGGCACACCCGGGTCCACCTCGACGTCGCACCCCCGCCGGAAGCCGACCGCTCCGTCCCGGCGGACGCCGCCCACACCGCCCGCGACGCCGTCCGGGTGGCCGTCCTGCTGATGCTGGAACAGGAGAAGCCGACCCGGCTGCACGTCAGCTGGCAGCTCACCGCCGACGGCCAACTGCGCGCCGTCGTACGCGGCGACGGCCTCGGCCTGCTCACCCCCGACGCCCTCACCGTCCACCGCACCGCCGACCGCATCACCGCCCTCGGCGGACGCCACGGCGTCGAAGCCGTCCCCGGCTGGGGCACCACCGTGACCGTCGACCTCCCGCTCGCCCTGCCCGAACCCGTCCTCGCCACCGACCCCCTCGACGGCCTCCAACCGCGCGAACTCGAGGTCCTCGACCAGCTCGCGCGGGGCCGCCGCAACCGGGACATCGCGGCGGCGCTCCACATCAGCGAGTCGACGGTGAAGTTCCACGTCGCCAACATCCTCGCCAAACTCGACGTCTCCTCCCGCGGCGAAGCCGCCGCCCTGGCCCACCGCGCCGGTCTGCCCCGCGGCCCGGTCGGACTGCACGCGGCATCCTGAACACCCCTCCCCCACCTGAGGAATGGCCGACATGACCGACCCCACCACCCCGGGCCCGACCACCTGGGACCCGACCACCCCCGGGCTCCTGCGCCTGCCCTCCGGCCGCCTCCTGCGCGGCCGCGGCCTCAGCAAGCCCCTGCCGCCCGGCCCCCGACCCGACTTCGGCCTCTACCTGTTGGGCCGCCCGCCGCACGTCGACTGGCCCAGCCGCTGGGTACGCTGGCCCGACTTCCGCCTCCCCACCGACCGCACGGACGCCACCGACGCCTTCCGCGAAGCCTGGGAACGCTCCGCCACCCAACGCGTCGAACTCGCCTGCGCCGGCGGCCGGGGCCGCACAGGCACCGCACTCGCCTGCATCGCCGTCCTGGACGGCGTCCCGGCCGCCGAGGCAGTGGCGTACGTGCGGGAGCACTACAGCCGGCACGCCGTCGAAACACCGTGGCAGCGCAAGTTCGTGGAGCGGCTGGCCCAGTGACGTGAGTCAGAGATTCGGTGGTCAATGAGATCACCGGAACGGCCGCGGGCAGTCCCCCTGGAACGACCGTGCGGCGAATACCCGAACCGGGCGACGGAGGACGTGCTCTCCGTCCTCGGCGGGCCTCGCGGTGAGCCGGTGGTCCTGGTCGGCGACCCGGGGCGGGGAAGTCCGCCGTCGCCCGTCACCTCCTGCTTTCCCTGCCCCAGGACGGCGCGGCCCCCTCTCCGGACGTGAACGCGTCATGTCGGCCGGATCGTGGCGACGTCCTGGCCCAAGGCTGCCGGGGCCGACCACGCGGGCTCACGAGGGCGGCCGCAGCCACCGGATCGCCGCGATCAGATTCACCTCGATCTCATCGCTCCAGGAACAGACCTCCAGCCACGACAAGTAGCCGCCTTGCGTGAAGACCAGGACCTCACCGGGGCAGTCGCCGGTTTCCGTGTAGAGCTGCACAGCGGCAGCCACGACAGTGCCGGTGCCGGTCGGGGCGGGCTCCACCTTGTCGATGTCGAGCTCGAAATAAGCGGTGCCGCAGCCGCATGTGCAGCGGGATCGCACGCTGAGGTGTGGAACCTGCTTTCGGAGCACAACGTGAACCGGCTCATCCGTGCTCAGGATGAGCTCAAGTGCGTCGGCCACGTCGTCGGGCAGGCTCTCAGTCATGGCGCCACCGTAGCTGACCAGCAGTTTTGGGCATCAATGGATTTCGGTCCGCCGCCGGTGGGACGGCCGAGGCGCTCATGTGTCCAGGTTCGGGTCCGTGCTCGCAAGGCAGCCGTCGACAGCCTCAGGCCGATACCGCAGCGTCTTCGGCTTCCGCGTGACCGCGCGGGCGATCCGGCCGAGGTCGGCAGCGGCGGCGAGGTTATCGATGTCGCGTGCGACCAGGGATCAGATCTTCAACACGTCCTGGCGGACGCCCTTGGTATCGAGGTCCGCGAGGCCGCCCGGGACGGGCTCGGAGCCGTCGCGTACCTCACTGCCGGTGCCTGAAGCCCTCACAGGTCCCAGGTGCGGGCCGCCGCCCAGGTTTCCAGGGGTTGCCAGTCGATGGTGGGGTGTTCGGCGTGCAGGGCGGCGGTGTCGATGGTGAGGCCGGGGTTCTGGAAGTAGCGGAACATCGTGGCGAGGTCCTCGGAGTGGGCCGCCACGACCGAGAGCGGCACCTGTTCGAAGCGGATGGGGCGGCCGCTGGCGGCGCTGATCGCGGCGGCGATCTGCTCGCCGGTGCGCCACTGGGAGGCGATGTCGATGCGGCGGCCCGCGTAGGCGTCAGGCCTGGCCAGGACGTGGGCGGCGAAGGCACCGATGGTGTCGGCGGCGATCACGGGGAGTGGGACGCCGGGGGGCATGGGGAGGTGGAAGACGCCGTCGCGGAGGGACTGGAGGGTCCAGTCGTTGGCGTAGTTCTCCATGAAGGCGGCCGGGCCGAGGACGGTCCAGGGCAGGCCGAGGCCGGCCAGGTGCTGTTCGATGCGGTGTTTGCTGTCGAAGTGCGGGATGCCGGTGGAGCGGTCGGCGTTCGTGGCCGAGGTGAAGACGACGTGCCGGACGCTTCCGACTGCCCGGGCGGCGTCCAGCAGGGCGGTGGCCTGGCGGACTTCGACACCGAGGTCGGTGCCGAACGGGGTGGACATCGCGAACAGTGCTCCGGTGCCGTCGAGGGCGGTGGCGAGCGAGGTCGGGTCGTCGAAGTCGGCGCGGGCCGGTTCGGCGCCGAGTGCGGCGAGCTGGGTGGCGGCGGGCGAGCCGGGGTTCCGGGTGAGGGCGCGGACGGGGCGGCCGGCGCGGAGGAGGGCGCGGGCGGTGGCGCCGCCCTGGGCGCCGGTGGCGCCGGTGACGGCGACGGGGAGGAGGCGGGCACGGGGGGCTGCGGACTCAGTTATCTGCGTCATGCAGGCAACATAGGGAAAGGTCTCTGCGCGGCGCAAACAATTATCGGGCAGCCGGTTACCCTTCCCCCATGACGACGACCCGCGACGAACTGATGGCCCGACTGTGGCCGGTCTCGCGCCGCTACCTGGCCTCGTACGTGCTGTTCAACCAGGCCGTCGCCGACCACCTGGGCATGCACCCGACCGACGTCCAGTGCCTCAACCTGCTCACCCTGGAGGACGGGCCGGTCACCACCGGCCGGATCGCCGAGCTCACCGGGCTGACCAGCGGCTCGGCCACCCGGCTGGTCGACCGGCTGGAGAAGGCCGGGCTGGTCGCCCGGCAGCGCGACCAGGCCGACCGCCGCCGGGTGCTGGTCGCGGTCCTCCCCGAGGCGCTGGAGCGCTTCGGGGAGGTGTGGCGCGAGCTGTCCACCGACTGGGCGGCCGTCTTCGCCGAGGACAGCGAGGCCGAACTCGCCTTCCTCCTGCGGCACATGAACCGCACCGTCGAGCTCAGTCACCGCCAGGTCGCCCGCCTGGCGGCCATGGAACCGGGCGAGCCGGGCGGGACGGGCCGCTCCTGAACCCGCCCGGTCAGGCCTCCGGCGGCGCCGGCAGGGCGCCCAGCGCGAGAACGCCGCCCGGGCCGCCCTGGTAGACGGTCCCACCGGCGGCGGCCAGCGAGATCCGGCCGACCTCCTCCGAATCGTCCTGCCAGCGCATCCCGCCCGTCGACGGGTCGAACGCCCACAGCCGGCCGTCCCCCGACCAGGCGTAGACGCCGTCCTCGGTGGCGACCATGGCCGGGGTCCCGCCCTTCCGACCGGCGAAGGTGTTGGCCTTCCAGACCCAGTCACCGGTCGTCGTGTCCAACCCGAACAGACGGTCCCCGCCGCCCATGTAGACGGTCCGACCGGCGGCCGACAGAGGGCAGCTCAGCTCCCCGTGCTGGACGGACGCCCAGAGCTGCGCGCCGGTCGCCGGGTCCAGTGCGGCGACGATCGTGGAGGCCATCGTCTCCGGGGGCGAGGAGACCAGCAGGGCGTCCCGGTGGACGGTCAGTGGGCCGCTGACGACGAGGTCGCGCTCCCAGAGGCGCTCACCGGTGCGGGCGTCCAGCGCCAGGAGCCCCCTCGGCCTCCCCGCCGTGTACACGGTGCCGCCGTCGAGGGCCAGAGCGGCCGAGACGCCCGCCGGGCCGGTCCAGCGCGGCTCGCCGGTGGCCAGGTCGTAGCAGCGCACCGAACTTCCGTACACCGCGAACACGCTGCCGCCGCCGACGGCGGGGCCTTGCCGCCACCCGCCCTCGGACCAGTCCGGCAGGGCGGCCTCCCAGCGCTGCTCTCCCGACGCCGCGTCCAGGACCCGCAGACGGGTGTCGGTGGCCACGCACACCACGCCGTCCCCGGCGGCCGACGGCCAGCCGCCCGGGGCAGCGGCGGCGTCGGGTGTGCTGACCGTACGGCTCCAGCGGACTTCGCCGGTACGCGGGTCGAGGGCGCGCACGCAGCCGTCGAAGCCGGAGGCGTAGAGGCCCTGTCGGCGGTCGGCGGACAGCACGAGCCGCCCGCTCGCGGCGGTCGTCCGCCAGAGTCGCGGGCCGTGGGAGCTCTTTCGGCGGGCCCACTCGTTGACACCGGCGGCGGCCGCGAGGGCGCCCAGGGCGGCGGCGCCCGTCAGCAGCCGCCGGCGGTTGACCCGGCGCCGGGCCGGTGGCGTCGGCACACTGTCCGGCACTGCATCGCGCACGTCATCCGGCACCGCATCGCGCGCCTCGTCCGGCGCCGTCTCGCGCGCCTCGTCCGGCACCTTCTTGCCCACCTCGTCCGGCACGGCGTCCCGTCTCGCATCGTCGTTCACGCCAGACAGGACCGCGCACCCGGCCCCGGGGTTGCGCCGGATCCGGAAGAAGATCACGACCGGCTGCGCCGGCCGACGGCCCTACGTCTTCCGCAGCTCCGGCGCCGGCACCCCGATCAGCAGCCGCCGGACCGCGTCCCAGGCCGCGCGCAGGGCGGCGGCGCAGGCCCGGGTGTCGGAGCCGAGCAGCCGCAGCCAGGCACCGCTGTCCTGCGGCAGCACGCTGACCCCGTAGAGCAGTTCGCCGTACTCCTGGCCGCAGCCGGCCACCGCCTCGTGCAGGACGTCCGCGATCCGCGCCGCCGGGGCGAGCGGGCTGAGGACGTACAGGCTGGACATCACGTCGTGCCCGGCCAGCACCGCCGGCCCGGTGACCCCGGCACCCCTGCCACCCCCTCCGCCTCCGCCTCCACCCGGCGAGGGCTCCAGCCGCACGGTGTCCAGTGCCACCAATTCACCACCTGGGCGCCGCACTTCGAGGTCCGAGGCGAACACCCGGTAGGCGTTGCGCTCGCCCCGGGCGAGGCGGCCGGCCAGGACGGTCTCGCCCGCCAGTACGGTCGCGTCCGGGTCGACGGTGAGGACGGTCCGCTGGTAGAGGCGCGAGTCGACGAAGGGGATCACCGGCTCGGGCAGGTACTCGACGTAGGCGCGCGGCCCGGCCGTCAGGTTGACCAGTTGCGTCGCGTAGTCGTGCTCCATCCGGTAGACCTTGGTGGCGGCCTGGGTGGTCAGGTGGACCGCCGTGTCGGCGCCGCAGTGCAGGTCGGTGCGGAGCCGGTCGGCCTGGAGGATGCCGCCGCCGGTGGACATCAGGAAGGTGACGGCGAGGTCGGGGCGGGCCGGGTCGAAGTAGAGCGGGCGCATGATCTGCAGCGGCGACTTCTGGTAGTGGCCGGTGAGTTCGGTGCGTCCGCCGACCCGCTCGAAGGCCAGCTCCAGCAGCCCGACCTTGCCGGGACGTCCGACCGCGAGGGTGTCGGGCGTCCCGGCGTGGCGGCGGACCTCGTACGGGACACGGGCCGGCTCGTAGTGCCGGGGGTCGAGCCGGGGCACCGCCGCAGCCGGGGAGGCTGTCACGCCGGGACCTTGCGGAAGGTCTCCAGGAAGGTCGCGATCTCCTCCAGCCCCTCCCCCGTCAGGCAGTTGGTGAGCACCACCGGTCCGCCCTCGCGCACCCGGTGGGCGTCGGACTCCATCACCCCGAGGTCGGCGCGGACGTACTGGGCGATGTCGATCTTGTTGATGACCAGCAGGTCCGACTCGGTGATGCCCGGGCCGCGCTTGCGGGGCATCTTCTCGCCCTCGGCGGTGTCGAGGACGAAGAGGAAGAGGTCGACCAGCACCGGGCTGAAGGTCAGCGTGAGGTTGTCGCCGCCGGACTCGTACAGCAGGGTGTCGACGTCCGGGAAGCGTTCCAGCATCTCGGCGCCGGCCGCGAGGTTCATCGTCGGGTCGTCCCGTACGGCGGTGTGCGGGCAGGCGCCGGTCTCCACGCCGACGACCCGCTCGGGGTCCAGCATCCCGGCCAGGGTGCGCCGCACGTGCTGGGCGTCCTCCTGGGTGTAGATGTCGTTGGTGATGACCGCCGGGCGGTGGCCGCGGGCGATCAGCACCGGGACGAGCGCCTCGATCAGCGCCGTCTTGCCGGAGCCCACCGGTCCGCCGATGCCCACGCGGAGCACGTTCTCGGTCAACTCTCCTCCTTCTGTCGGTCGTTCTTCTGTGGCGCACGTTCGCATCGGGCGGTCAGCTCATGAACAGCCGGGCCTCCGCCCGCTCGTGCCGCCCGGACATGGCGTCCGCGACCGGCACGCAGCCGCCGAGGTCCGCCAAGTCCCGTTCCAGGGCGGCGGATACGACCTCCCGGATCACCGGGGAGGCCGCCCGCAGCACCACCTGCGCCTTGCGGTGGTCGGTCAGCCGGAGCCTCAGCGCCGCACCGACGAAGCTGGTGCAGAACGCGAACAGGTCGCTGGTGACGGCCTGTTGGACCGGGACGCCGGCCGAGGCGTACGCCACCCCGGCCGCCACCGCCTGGCAGCCGGGGGCCCGCTTCTCCGCGACCAGCGCGGCGTACCGCTCCAGCGGCTCGCCGCCCACCGACTCCCGGGCGATGTCCAGGAGTTGGCGACCGGTCCGGGTGGCGGCCAGGCGCAGCTCGCGGTTGAGCCTGGTGGCGTGCAGCCGCTGGTCGGTCTCGGCGAGCAGCTCCCAGTCGCCCGCCGTGGCCGCCCGGTGGGCCAGGACCAGGGCCGTGGCGTCGGACGGCCCGACGCCGTGCCGCAGCAGGTCGGCGAGCAGCCCGGGCAGGGTGTCCGGGGTGACGGCCTTGGCCTGGGCGTAGCCCTCCAGCCCGTGCGAGAGGGTGTAGAAGCCGCTGGGGAAGGCCGAGTCGGTCAGCTGGAGGCAGACCAGCAGGGCATCCAGGCCGTCCAGGCCGTCCGGATCCCCCAGGCCGTCCACAGCGTCCAGGCCGCCCATGGCATCCAGGCCCGGCCGCGTCTCGGTGACGGGGCTCACGCGAGGTAGAACAGGTGGTTGAGCGGCAGCTCGCGGGCCGGTTCGATGGTGGCGGGCTCGCCGTCCAGGGTGACCTTGTACGTCTCCGGGTCGACCGCGATCTTCGGCAGCGCGTCGTTGCGCACCATGTGCTGCTTGCCGACCGTACGGCAGCGCCGCACCGGCAGCACCCGGCTCTCCAGGCCGAGTTGGGCCGGAACCCCGAGGTCGACGGCGGCCTGCGACATGAAGGACACCCGGGTGGCCTGCTTCGCCCGCCCGTACTGGCCGAACATCGGGCGGTAGTAGACCGGTTGGGGGGTGGGCAGCGAGGCGTTCGGGTCGCCCATCAGCGCCCAGTTGATCACGCCGCCCTTGATGACCATCTTCGGCTTGGCGGCGAAGGAGTTGATCGGCCAGAGCACGATGTCGGCGAGCTTGCCGGGCTCCAGCGAGCCGATGTGGTCGGCGGTGCCGGAGGCGACGGCGGGGTTGATGGTGAGCTTGGCGAGGTAGCGCAGGACGCGGGCGTTGTCGTTGCGCTCGCTGTCGCCGGCCAGCTTGCCGCGCTGCTCCTTGCAGTGGTGGGCGGTCTGGAAGGCCCGGGTGAAGGACTCGCCGATCCGGCCCATCGCCTGCGAGTCGGAGGAGAAGATCGAGATGACGCCCTCGTCGTGCAGCACGGTCTCGGCGGCGATGGTCTCGGCGCGGACCCGGGAGTCGGCGAAGGAGACGTCCTCGGGGATGTTGTGGCTGAGGTGGTGGCAGACCATCACCATGTCCAGCAGCTCGTCCACCGAGTTGACGGTGTAGGGCAGCGTCGGGTTGGTGGAGGACGGCAGCACGTTGGGCTCGCCGGCGATCCGCATGATGTCGGGGGCGTGGCCGCCGCCCGCGCCCTCGGTGTGGAAGGTGTGGATGGTGCGGCCGTCGATCGCGGACAGGGTGTCCTCGAAGTAGCCGGACTCGTTGAGGGTGTCGGTGTGGATGGCCACCTGCACGTCGTACTCGTCGGCGACGCTCAGCGCGCTGTCGATAGCAGCCGGAGTGCTGCCCCAGTCCTCGTGCACCTTGAGGCCGCACACGCCCGCCTCGACCTGCTCGCGCAGCGCGCCGGGCAGCGAGCCGTTGCCCTTGCCCAGCAGGCCGACGTTGACCGGCAGGTCCTCGACGGCCTGGTACATCCGGTGGATGTTCCACGGGCCGGGGGTGCAGGTGGTGCCGTTGGTGCCGTCGGACGGGCCGGTGCCGCCGCCGATCAGGGTGGTGATGCCGTTGCTCAGCGCCTCCTGCACCTGCTGCGGGGCGATGAAGTGGATGTGGGTGTCGATGCCGCCGGCGGTGGCGATCAGGTGCTCGCCGGAGATCACCTCGGTGCCGGGGCCGATCACCAGCCGCGGGTGCACGCCGCTCTGGGTGTGCGGGTTGCCCGCCTTGCCGACCGCGACGATGAGGCCGTCCTTGACGCCGATGTCGCCCTTGACCACGCCGAGCACCGCGTCCATGACGACCACGTTGGTGATGACCAGGTCGAGGGCGCCCTGGAGGGAGGTCGCGGCCGGGTCCTGGGCCATCCCGTCGCGGATGCCCTTGCCGCCGCCGTAGACGGCCTCGTCGCCGTAGTGGCCCTGGTTGAAGTCCTGTTCGACCTCGACCAGGAGGTTGGTGTCGGCGAGGTGGAAGCGGTCGCCGACGGTGGGGCCGAAGAGGTCGGTGTACTGCCTGCGGGAGAGGATGGCCATCAGCGGTCGCCTTCCGGGTGGGTCTCCGTGTGGAAGTCCCGGGGCCGGTCTTCCTTGTGGTCGAGGTTGGTGCCCTTGAAGCCGAGGGCGATGGCCCGGTCGACGGCGCGGGCGCGGGTGGCGGGGGCGGTGATGCCGCCGTCCACGAGGTTGGCGAAGCCGACCAGGCGGCGGTGGCCGCCGAACTCGGCGAGCGTGACGTCCTTGGTGTCGCCCGGCTCGAACCGGACGGCGGTGCCGGCCGGGATGTCCAGGTGTTTGCCGAAGGCGGCGTTGCGGTCGAAGTCGAGGGCGCGGTTGGCCTCGAAGAAGTGGTAGTGGGATCCGACCTGGATCGCCCGGTCACCGGTGTTGCTGACCGTGACGGTGGCCTTGGCGCGGCCGGCGTTGATCTCCACCGGGTCGTCGCCGTACAGGTACGCGGCGCCACCAGACATGGCTGGCCTTCCTCTCTGCCGGGTCAGTGGGGGGTGTGTGCGGGTTCGTGGGTGTGGCTGGGGTGGTGCGGGTGGTGCGGGTGGTGCGGGTGGTGCGGGTGGTGCGGGTGGTGCGGGTGGGCCGCGTGGCCGTGCTGGTGCCCGCCCGGCCCGTGGCTGTGACCGTGGCTCTGCTCCCCCGGCCCGTGGCTGTGCGCGTAGCCGTGCCCGTGCTCGGCGTCGAGGCCGGCCAGGATGCCGTCCTCCCCGTGCCCGAGCAGGTGCAGCGCCGCCGCCGTCCGGGCCGCGACCACCCCGGCGACGGCGGACGGCCGCAGCAGCGGGCCGCCGTCCCGTACGCCGGGCAGCGCGGTGCGCAGGGCCGGCCCGAAGGAGGCCGGAACGGCCGTCACCTCGCGGGCGCCGAGCAGCCGGCAGCGTTCGGCGCCCTCGGCCGGGTCCGGGTCGCCGCCGTCGAAGGCGACCTCGACCCACCGGTGCCGCCCGTACTGGCGGGCGAGGCGGGCGATCCGGAACAGTTCGGCGTCCTCGAAGGGGCCGGCCGCCGGGGCGGTGACCAGCACCGCGCCGTCGGGGGCGGGGCCGGCGGCGGCGCGCAGCCAGCCGATCAGGTGGTCGGCGGCGCCGAAGGGCGCGGTCAGGGCGAGCCGTCCGCGGCCCTCCCCGGCGGCCAGCCAGCGCAGCGCCCGGGCGGTGTCGGCGACGAGCTTCGGGTCGCGGCCGAGCGTCATCGGTACGACGCACACCGGCCCGTCGCCCGCTGCGGCGAGCGCGGACCGGACGGCCTCGGTGAGCGGACGGCCCGCGGGGGCCGCGGCGTGCACGGTGGACTCGCGGGCCGCCAGCGCCGCGAGGTCCCGGCCGCCGTCGCTCTCGTGGCCGCCGGCCAGCACCACGGCGGCGGCGGCATGGGACCGGGTCATCACTCAGGCACCCACCGGGTCGTGGCAGGAGACCAGCTTGGTCCCGTCCACGAACGCCGCCTCGACCTGGAGCAGCGGGAGCATCTCGCGCACGCCCGGCATGACGTCCTCGCCGCCGACGACCTGCTTGCCGATCTCCATGCACTCGGCGACGGTGCGGCCGTCCCGGGCGCCCTCCATGATCGCCTCGCTGATCAGCGCGCAGGCCTCGCTGTAGTTCAGCTTGACGCCGCGGTCCCGGCGTTTGCGGGCCAGATCGGCGACGACGTAGATGTACAGCTTGTCGATCTCACGCGGCGAGAGATTCACGGGTATCACTCTTCCTTTCCGAGAATCCGATGGAATGCAGAAAGATGCTCAACGGGCTTCGGTGAGCCCGGGGTTCTCGACATCAGATGAATTCGGCTGCGTCGGACGCGGAATCAAGTCCGGCGCAGGCGCGGGACGGCCGGCACTGCCGCCAGGAACAGCAGTGTGGTCAGTACGAACGGCCAGGTGAAGGCGTGACCGCCGAAGGGCGCGGAGGCCGCGCCGAGCGCCGGCGTGAGCACGGTCGCGCCGGCCGCACCGACCAGGGCGTACGCCGCGCTCCAGGCGTCGGGCGCCAGGAACACCCCGCACAGCGCGAGGGCGACCAGGACGCCGCTGTACCCGAGCAGGCCCTGTCCGACCGCCTCGCCGGGGGCGCCGAACACCCAGGCCGTGAGCAGCCCGGTGGCGCTCCCCGCGCAGGCCATCAGGCCCGCGAGCCGGCTCGCCGCGAACAGCCCGGCCAGGAACAGCAGTCCGACGTACCACTGCGGCATGAAGAAGATCTGACCGATGTTCGCGAAGAAGCCGTGCCAGAGCTGGTCCCAGCTCAGCCCGGTCGGCCCGTCGGCCGGGACGGGCAGCGCGGCGGGTGCGCCCGCGCCCTGCCACAGTCGCCGGAAGCCGGGGGCGGCCGCCGTGACGGCCGTCGCGACCAGGCAGAACGGCGCGGTCAGCGCGGGCAGCCGCCAGGTGGCGAGCAGCGCCCCGAGCCCCGCCGTGACCACCACGGCGACGGCGGACCCGAGGGCCGCCACCGCGACCGTCGCCGGGTGCCCGGCACCCAGGAAGACGGCGCAACTCAGCGCCACCAGGCAGCCGTTGTACCCGTGCAACCCCGCCCCGACGGTCTCCCGGTCGAGCCCGAGCCCGTACGCGACGGCGGTGGAGACGGCACTGCCGAGCAGTCCGTAGAGGCCGTACCGCCAGTCGGCGGCGAACAGTGCGGCCACGAAGAAGAGTCCGCAGACGACGGACGGCATGAAATCGACCTGCGCGACGCCGCGCAGGACCTCCGCGACCACCCTGGCGGATATCGGACGAGTCGCCACCGAGGCGCTCTCCCCACCCTGTTGCAAACCCATGCTGCGCACCAATTTTCCGGTACGGCCGGCCTGCCTGAATGTCGGCCCCGGCGATTCCTCCGGAACCGTACTCCTATGGTTTGCGAAGTCCAGGGGGTACGGGGTGTTATGCCAAATCCACGAAGGGTGACCATCGGGCCGCTGAGCTGCAACAATCTGTTGAAGTCACGGCCCGTCGGGTTCGTTGCAGGGAGAAATCCTTTGCGAAGTTTTACTGACGGTTGGCATCGGCTATGCCGGGGCCGCGCTCACTCCCGCCCGGATCAGATGCCGCGCCAGGAACCGTTCCGACGACTCCAGTTCGGGCTCCGGCACCTCCAGGTGGCCCCCGGGGTTGGCGTGCAGCGTCTTCTCCCGCGAACCCAGCGCGCCGAACAGCGCCAGCGCCCCCTCGCGCGGGACCAGCGCGTCGTCCCACTGGAGGAGGAACTCCACCGGCACGCCGACCCGCCCCGCCGCCTCCGTCTGCGACGCGTGCCCCGTCAGCCCGAACACCGCGACGGCGACGCGCGGTTCGGCCGCCGCCAGCGGGATGCCGATCGCGCTCCCCAGCGACAACCCCCAGTACCCGACCGGCCCGAGGCCCTCCGCGTGTCCGGGGTCCTCCACCCGACCGGGGCGCTCCGTCTGTCCGGGGCCCTCAGCCCGACCGGGGCGCTCCGCCTCACCGCTCAGCGCGTCCAGCACCGCCACCCACTCCGGCACCGCCCGCTCCGCGAGCGCCGCCGTGTGCCGCGCCACCCAGGCGCTGACCGGCCGGCCCGCCGCGATCAACTCCCCGATCTCGGTGGCGAACCGCTCGTCCTGGGCGCTGCGCGTCCGCTCCCCGTGCCCCGGCGCGTCCAGCGCCACCGCCGCGAACCCGTGCCGCCGCACGAACCGCCGGGCCCGGTCCACCAGTCCCGGACCCAGCTTGTGCTGGCCACCGCCGTGCCCCAGCAGCACCAACGGCCGCCCGCCGAGGGGCGATCCGTCCGGCTGCCAGAGCACTCCGGGCGCGCCGTCGAGGGTGAAGTGGCGCTGCGTCACGCCGTCCGCGCTGGATTCCGTGGTGAAGTGCACCCCGTCATCATGGCTCCCGACACACGTTCGGGTCCGGGCTTTCCCTCCACGGGCTGCCCCGCGACGGGCTCACCGCCGTCGCCACCGCACGGCTCGCCGCTACCGCGCGGCCTGGCCGTCCTCGTGGAGGAAGGCGAGCAGCAGGGCGGTGGTGTCGGCCGGGCGCTCCAGGCTGGGGAGGTGGCCGGCCCAGGGGAGCTCCTGGTGGCGGGCGTCGGGGAGGAGGGCGGGGAGGGCGGCGGCGATGTCCCGGAAGTCCGGGAAGTCGTGGGCGCCGGACACGGCCAGGGTGGGGGCGGTGATCCGGCCGAGGTCGACGTCCTCGCGGTCGGAGCCGACCGTCGCCGTCATCTGGACGTCGAAGGCGTGGCGCTGCATCCGGCGGACGTGCGCACGGGTCCGCTCGTCGGCCTCCGGGCCGAGCCAGGACTCGACGTTCAGCTCGACGGCCTCGTCGATCCGCCCGGCCTCGATCAGCTCGTCCTCGCGCCCGCCGAAGGCGCGCAGGGTGTCGCTGGGCTGGTGTCCGGGCATGCCCGCGCCGAGCAGGGCCAGCCTGGTGACCGCCTCGGGGCGCAGCGCGGCCGCCGTCAGGGCGATCCGGCCGCCGTAGGAGGCGCCGACCAGGGCGGCGGTCCCGATGCCCAGGTGGTCGAGCAGGGCCAGGACGTCCCCGGCGTCGCTGTACGGGGCGTCCGCGAGCGGCGTGTCGCCGAAGCCGCGGAAGTCGCAGCGGACCACCCGGTGTCCGGCGTCGACCAGCGGCTGCCACTGCGCGTCCCACATCCGCCGGTCGCACACCGAGGAGTGCAGCAGCACCACGGCGGGCCCGCTGCCCGCTACGTCATGAGAAATGATCATTCGGCGGATCGTAGTGTCCCCGCCGCCGTTCCCCAAGCGATTTGAAGCCGCCGCGGCCGCGGGTAAGCGCTTTCGACCGCCCCCGGGCTCTGGACGGGTGAAGGAGGTGCTCGGAGGTGCTCATGGGAGAAGCGAAAGACGATCGGGACGACGGGTTCCAGGCGTTCATCGTCACGGTCTGGCCGCGCCTGGTACGGACGGCGTACCTGCTGGCCGGCGAGCAGTACGCGGCCGAGGACCTGGTGCAGTCGGCCGCCGAGAAGGCCTGCGCGGCCTGGTCGAAGGTGCGCCGGGCCGACGATCCGTACGCCTATGTGCGGCGGATCCTGGTCAACCAGCACGCCCGCCGCTGGCGCCGCCGGGCGCCGGAGCTGCTGGTGGACGCGGTGCCGGACGCGGCGGGGGTGGAGGACGGCTACGCCCGCTCCGACCAGCGCGGGGCCCTGCTGGCCGCGCTGGCCACCCTGCCGCCGCGCCAGCGCGAGGCGGTGGTGCTGCGGCACTGGGAGGACCTGAGCGACAGCCAGACGGCGGCCGCCATGGGGTGCTCGGTGGGCGCGGTGCGCAGCCACGCGGCGAAGGGCATCGCGCGGCTGCGGCAGGTCACGGCACTGGTGGGACTCAAGGACACGACGCACATCGGAGGAGCGGCATGAGGGGCGGCATGGACCGGGAACCGGACGGGGTGGGCGTGGACGACGGCACGGACCTGTGGGTGGGGCTCGGCCTCGCCGAGGCGGCGGCCGGCGCGCGGATCGGCCCGGCGCCGGTGACGGACATCCTGGCGGGGGGCCGCCGGCTGCGGCACCGCCGCCGTACGGTGGTCGGCGCGGCGGCGCTGGCCGCCGCGGTGGCGCTGACCGGCGGGGCGCTGGCGCAGCTGCGGCC
>NZ_JBSFJC010000019.1:0-87560 GCF_053597855.1 Kitasatospora sp. NPDC001225 | reverse complement strand
GCCCGTGCGGACCGGAGGGTCCAACGCGCCCGTCCCCGGTACCGGGGACGGGCCCGGTGACGGGGACGGCGAGACGCCGCCCCCGGAGTCGCCGTCCCGCGAGTCGCCGTCCCGTGATCCGGCGCCCCTGCCACAGGCCCGCCGCTGAACGACTCGGTGCCCCCGGCAGGGCGGCGCGTGGTGGCTTCCAGGGGGCGCGCGGGGTGGTGCGGGCTTCCGTCCGCCGGCCGCGGGGCGCAGCGGCGGCCACCGGGTGGGTGGCGGGGGACAATGGCGGGGTGATCAGTAGCCCCGTTCTCGACCCGACCCGCCTCGCCAAGTTCCGCGAGGCGCTGCTCGCCGCCTCGTTCACCGCCGACGGCTGCCTGGACCTGCTCGGGCCCACCGGCTATTCGGCGTTGGCCCGCAGCGAGGCGGTCCCGGCGCTGCGGGCGACCCGCGGTGGCAGCCCGCTGGAGACGCTGGTGCGGCTGTTCCTGCTGCAGCAGCCGGTCCCGTACCGGGCGGCCGCCGCCGCACTGCCGGTGGAGGACTGCCTGGCGGACGGCTGGCTGCGCCCCGACGGCGATCTGGTGCGCGCCACCGTCGACGTCCGGCCGTACGCCAACGAGGTGGCCGGGATGCCCAGTTCGGATGCCTGGGTGGTCTCCGACCTGGGCTGCGCGGTGGGCGGCGCGGGCGGCATCGGCTCCGGTGAGACCGCGCACGGGGTGGCCCGCAAGGACCTGGTGCTGGGCGTCGGAGGCGCCTCCACCACGCTGGCCAACATCACCGTGCGCCGCCCCGTCCGGGCCGCGCTGGACCTCGGTTCGGGTTCCGGCGTGCAGGCGCTGCACGCGGCCCGGCACGCCGGGACCGTGACCGCCACCGACCTCAACCCGCGCGCGCTGCGCTTCACCGAGCTGACCCTGGCGCTGTCCGGTTTCGACAGCACCGAGGTGTCCGCTGGAAGCCTCTTCGAGCCGGTCGGGGAGCGGAAGTTCGACCTGATCGTCTCCAACCCGCCGTTCGTGATCTCGCCGGGCGGCCGGTTCACCTACCGCGACGGCGGCATGGCCGGCGACGACCTGTGCCGCGGCCTGGTCCGCTCGGCCGCCGACCACCTGGAGCCCGGCGGCTACTGCCAGCTGCTCGCCAACTGGCAGCACGTCAAGGGCGAGGACTGGCACGAGCGGCTGGCGGGCTGGGTCGCGGGGACCGGGCTGGACGCCTGGGTCGTCCAGCGCGAGGTCCAGGACGTGGCCCAGTACGCCGAGTTGTGGCTGCGCGACGGCGGCGACCACCGCGGCCCCGGCGGCGACTACCAGGCCCGGTACGGCGAGTGGCTGGACGCCTTCGAGGCGGGCCGGGTCGAGGGCATCGGCATGGGCTGGATCACCCTGCGGGCGAGCGGCGCCGAGCGTCCGACCGTCCGGGTGGAGGAGTGGCCGCACCCGGTGGAGCAACCGCTCGGCCCGCACATCGAGGCCTGGTTCGACCGGCAGGACTTCCTCCGCTCGCGCGACGACGCGGGCCTGCTCGCGGCCCGGTACGTGCTGGCCGACGAGGTGGTCCAGGAGCAGGTCGGCGCGCCCGGTGCGGAGGACCCGGAGCATGTGATCCTGCGTCACAACCGCGGCATGCGGCGGGCCACCAAGGTGGACACCGTGGGCGCTGGCTTCGTCGGGGTCTGCGACGGGACGCTGTCGGCGGGCGAGATCGTGGACGCCATCGCGCGGCTGCTCGGCGAGGACCGGGTGGTCCTGCGGGACCGGGTGCCGGAGTCGCTGCGCCTGCTGACCGAGCAGGGGTTCATCGACCCGGTCCGCTGAGACCCGGTCCGCTGAGACCTGGTCCGCTGAGACCCGGTCCGCTGAGACCGGAGCCGCCGAGGCCCGCCCCGCCCGGGCCTGCCCCGCCGGGACCGGCGCCGCTGATCGCGGCGGGACCGATCCCGCCGCGACGCGGCCGGTTCACCGGTCCGTACCCCCTGGTTCGTCCGACCGCCGCCGGGCGGCTGTCTCCCGTTGGTCCTCCGCTGTGAAGCTCTGTCCACAGGCTGTGGACAGAGCTGGGGAGCCGGGGGCCAGAGGTGGACACGACGACGGCGATGGTGGGCGGGTCGGTGCTCGCCCTCTTCGGTGGCGTGCTGCTGCTCTGGTGCGCCGCCGAAGTGGGCCTGCGCCTGCGGGTGCGCCGCCGGGGGGCGTCGGCGGTGGCCACCGTGGTGGCCGAGGACGACGTGCACGGCCAGCTGGACAGTGCGCCGCTGCTGTCCTTCTCGGTGCCGCCCTCGGTGGGCGGCTCCGGCGCGTGCGGGATCGCGGGGCTCGTGATCGCCCGCCCGCGCGGGCACACCCCGCTGCGCCGTCCGGACCGTTTCGCGCCAGGCGCCTCGGTGCGGATCTGTTACGACCCGCGGCGCCCGAGCCGGGTGGTGCTGGCGCCCGGGGAGGTCGGCCGGGCGGCCGTCGTCGACCTGCTGTGGAGCGTCCTGGGCGTGGGGTGTCTGGCGGCGGGCGCCGGGCTCCTGGTCGCGGTCGGCGGCTGAGCCCCGCACTCCGCGAGGGATCCGGAGAGGCCGGAGGCAGATCCGGGGGCGGGTGCCCAGGGCGGATTCACGCCATCCCGTGCCCACCTGTCGATTTTCCGTTGACAGATCTTGAAATCCGTCATTCCATCCTCCGGAACCTGCCGAAGGCCCCCCTCCACGGGGCGCGAACCTCCGTCATCGGGTTACCGTTCGAGTGGCGTCGGTGAGGCCGGCAAGTGAAAAAGCGGGATCCGTCCGTTTGACAAGGGTGGCCGGGGTACGGTCACACTCCGCTGGTGGGGGTGTCGTGCCGCGGCAGCCCCGGGACGGTGGAGGGGTCGGGCGGAGCGCAGCCCGTGCGGCCGGCGCCGACCAGCCACATAAGGACCGGGAGAGAAGAGCGAAGGTGTCCCCGAGCAGCGAGACCGCGCACGGACAGCGACTCGTCATTGTCGAGTCGCCGGCCAAGGCGAAGACGATCAAGGGCTACCTTGGCCCCGGCTACATCGTCGAGGCGAGCGTCGGGCACATCCGCGACCTCCCCAGCACCGCGGCCGAGGTGCCGGACAAGTACACCGGCGAGGTGCGTCGCCTCGGGGTGGACGTCGATCACGACTTCGCGCCCATCTACGTGGTCAATGCGGACAAGAAGTCCCAGGTCAGCAAGTTGAAGTCGCTGCTCGCGGAGTCCGACGAGCTCTTCCTCGCCACCGATGAGGACCGCGAGGGCGAGGCCATCGCGTGGCACCTCCAGCAGGTGCTCAAGCCCAAGGTGCCGGTGCACCGCATGGTGTTCCACGAGATCACCAAGTCGGCGATCCAGGAGGCCGTGGCCAACCCGCGCGAGCTCAACCAGCGCCTGGTCGACGCCCAGGAGACCCGCCGCATCCTCGACCGCCTGTACGGCTTCGAGGTCTCGCCGGTGCTGTGGAAGAAGGTCATGCCGAAGCTGTCGGCGGGCCGCGTGCAGTCCGTCGCGACCCGCCTGGTGGTCGAGCGCGAGCGCGAGCGGATGGCCTTCCACACCGCCTCGTACTGGGACCTGGTCGGCACCTTCGGCACCGGCCGCACCCCGGCCGACGCCGCCAACCCGGAGACCTTCGGCGCCCGGCTGGCCGCCGTCGACGGCAAGCGGATCGCCAGCGGCCGCGACTTCGGCCAGGACGGCCGGCTGAAGGCCGCCAGCGCGAACACCCTGCACCTGGACGAGCAGGCGGTCCGTCAGCTGGCCGCCGCCCTGGAGCAGACGGCGTTCGCCGTCCGCAGCGTCGAGTCCAAGCCCTACCGCCGCTCGCCGTACGCGCCGTTCCGCACCACCACGCTCCAGCAGGAGGCCAGCCGCAAGCTGGGCTTCGGCGCGAAGCGGACCATGCAGGTGGCCCAGAAGCTGTACGAGAACGGCTTCATCACCTATATGCGTACCGACTCCACCACGCTGTCGGACACCGCGGTCTCGGCCGCCCGGGCCCAGGTCACCCAGCTGTACGGGGCCGACTACCTGCCGGACGCGCCGCGCACCTACGCCAGCAAGGTCAAGAACGCGCAGGAGGCGCACGAGGCCGTCCGCCCGTCCGGCGACCGCTTCCGCACCCCCGCCGAGACCGGTCTGACCGGTGACGACTTCAGGCTCTACGAGCTGATCTGGATGCGCACCGTCGCCTCCCAGATGAAGGACGCGGTCGGCCAGTCCGTCACCGTCCGGGTCGGCGGCACGTCCGCCGACGGCCGGGACGTCGAGTTCTCCGCCTCCGGCAAGATCATCACCTTCCACGGCTTCCTCAAGGCCTACGTCGAGGGCGCCGACGACCCGAACGCCGAGCTCGACGACCGCGAGCGTCGGCTGCCGCAGGTCGCCCAGGGCGACCCGCTGGCCGCCGACCGGATCACCCCGGAGGGCCACGCCACCAAGCCGCCGGCCCGCTACACCGAGGCCTCGCTGGTCAAGGAGCTGGAGGACCGGGAGATCGGCCGCCCCTCCACCTACGCGTCGATCATCGACACGATCATCCAGCGCCGGTACGTCTTCAAGAAGGGGACGGCGCTCGTCCCGTCGTTCCTCTCCTTCGCCGTGGTCAACCTGCTGGAGAAGCACTTCGGCCGGCTGGTCGACTACGACTTCACCGCCAAGATGGAGGACGACCTCGACCGGATCGCCGCCGGTGAGGCGAAGTCCGTGCCGTGGCTGAAGCGCTTCTACTTCGGCGAGGGCGAGGGCAGCGCCGCGGGCGGCGCCGCCGAGGCCGGCAACGGCGACGGCGACCACCTGGGCGGCCTGAAGGAACTGGTCACCGACCTCGGCGCGATCGACGCCCGGGAGATCAGCTCGTTCCGGGTCAGCGACGACATCACCCTGCGGGTCGGCCGCTACGGCCCGTACGTCGAGCGCGCCTCGACGGTCGAGGGCGAGCCCGGCCAGCGTGCCGACATCCCGGACGAGCTGCCGCCGGACGAGCTCACCGTCGAGCTGGCCGAGGAGCTGCTGGCCAAGCCCAGCGGCGACTTCGAGCTCGGCGCGGACCCGGTCAGCGGCAACATGCTGGTCGCCAAGGACGGCCGCTACGGCCCGTACGTGACCGAGATCCTGCCCGAGGGCACGCCGAAGACCGGCAAGAACGCGGTCAAGCCGCGCACCGCCTCGCTGTTCAAGACGATGTCGCTGGACACCGTCACGCTGGAGGACGCGCTGCGGCTGCTCTCGCTGCCGCGGGTGGTCGGCACCGACGCCGAGGGCGCGGAGATCACCGCGCAGAACGGCCGCTACGGCCCGTACCTCAAGCGCGGCACCGACTCCCGCTCGCTCACCGACGAGGACCAGCTCTTCACGATCACCCTCGACGAGGCGCTGGCGATCTACGCCCAGCCCAAGCAGCGCGGCCGGGCCGCCGCCGCCCCGCCGCTCAAGGAGCTGGGCAACGACCCGGTCAGCGAGCGCCCGGTGGTGGTCAAGGACGGCCGCTTCGGCCCGTACGTGACCGACGGCGAGACCAACGCCACGCTCCGCAAGGACGACGAGGTCGAGACCATCACGCCGGAGCGCGGGTACGAGCTGCTCGCCGAGAAGCGGGCGCGCGGACCGGTGAAGAAGGCGGCGAAGAAGGCCCCGGCGAAGAAGGCCGCGGCCAAGAAGACGACCACCGCCAAGACCGCGGCGACCAAGACCGCCGCGAAGAAGACCGCGGCGAAGAAGACCACCACCACCAAGACGGCGGCGGCGAAGAAGACGGCGGCAAAGAAGACCACCGCGAGCAAGACGGCGGCCGGCCAGGCCACCGCCACCGACGAGGGCTGATCCCAGGTCGCGGCAGCCGGGCCCGTGCCCCCGATCCCGGGGGTGCGGGCCCGAGGTCCGTCGGGTCCGTGCGGGCTACGTCACAACCCGGTGATGAGCGCGATCCGGAAGCCCGTTCGCAGCGTTCCGGCCAGGCCCCGCCCGCTACGCTGACCGTATGACGAGCGAGGAGCAGCCCACCCCCAGCGCCGTCCCGGCCGCCAGAGCCCGGGCGTTCGACCTGCCCGAGGTCGTGCCCGCCGGGAGCCCGGCGGACCGGGCCAGGGCCCTGCTGCGGACACGCGCCTACCGGCGCCTGTGGACCACCCAGCTGATCGGCGGCACCGCCGACCGGCTCGGTCTGCTGGTGCTGCTCGCGCTCACCGTGATCGCCGCCGCCCAGGGCGGACAGTTCGGCAGCCTGCCGCGCAGCCTCGCCTTCGCCCTCGCCGCGGTCCTCGCCGTCCGGGTGCTGGCCACCGGGCTGGTCGGCGTCGCGCTGCTCGGCCCGGTGCACCGGCTGGTCACCGGCCGGCTGGACCGGCGCTGGACGCTGTTCGGCGCCGACGTGCTGCGCGCCCTGCTGATCGGCCTCGCGCCCTGGTGGAGCGTCTGGCTGGGCTCCGCCGCCAAGCCCTCCGGGGCCGCCGTCTACGTCCTGCTCGCCACCGTGTTCGTGACCGGTGCCGCCGAGCGGGTCTGGGGGATCGCCAAGTCCGCCGCCGTCCCGGGCCTGCTGCCGCCGGCCAACCCGCACCTGCCGGCCGCCGAGCAGCGCCCGGCCGCGGCCAACCTGGACAGCGTCCGGAGCATCGACCGCTTCACCGGCTGGGTGACCGTGCCGCTCGGCGCCGTCGGCCTGGTCGCCTTCACCCTGCTCAACAACATCGGCGCGGCCGTCGGCTCCGACTGGCTCCGCGCCCACCAGCTCACCTTCGCGGCGCTCGGCGCGGCCGGCCTGTTCGCCGCCTCGGCGGTCCGCGGCTACCTCCAGCAGCTGCCCGGCGGCCCGGTGACCGTCGCCCCGGTCTCCCCGTTCCAGGGCCTGCGCGCCCCGACCGACGCGACCCCCGGCCCCGCGCTCGGCAAGGGCCGCACCGGCAGCGCCCCGTACTTCACCTTCGCCGTCGCGGCCGGCTACGCCTCGATGGCGGGCGTCGCCGCGCTCGCGCTGCTGACCGCCGCCGAGCACCGCGCCGGGCCGATCGGCTACGGCCTGCTGGTGCTCGCCGCCGCCGGGACGCCCGCCCTGGGCACCCGGCTCACCCGGGCCACGCTGCCCTCGCTGTCCCGCCGCCGACTGCTCGCGCTGGCACTGCTCACCCAGGGCGTCGCGCTGATCCTGGCCGGCCTGGTGCTCGACTTCGTGCTGGTCCTGCTGCTCACCGTGCTGGCCGGCCTGGCCGCCGGGATCGTGGTCTCGGCCGGGCGCACCCTGCTCGCCCAGGAGGTCGAGGAGGCCCGGCTGCCGAAGGTCACCGAGCACCTGTTCGCGGTGCTCCGGGCCGTGGTCGCCGCCGCGCTGGTCGTCGTCCCGCTGATCGCCGCCGCCTACGGGGACGTCGAGTACGGCACCGTCGAGCCCGGCTCCTTCACCTTCATCCACGGCGGCGCGGCCCTGGCCGTCGCCACCTCCGGGCTGCTCACCCTGGTGCTCGCCGCGGTCGTGCTGCTGCGCACCGACGACCGGCGCGGCACCGCGCCGTTCGTCCGGGACCTGGTGGACTCGGTGCGCGGCGCGGGCGGCCCGGTGCCGCACCAAGGTGCGGGCACCGGCTTCTTCATCGCCCTGGAGGGCGGCGACGGCGCCGGCAAGTCCACCCAGGCCCAGGCGCTCGCCGAGTGGATCCGCGGCAAGGGGCACGAGGTCGTGCTCACCCGCGAGCCCGGCGGCAGCCCCGTCGGCCAGCGGCTGCGCGGCCTCGTCCTGGACGTCGGCAACACCGGCCTGTCGCACCGCGCCGAGGCGCTGATCTACGCCGCCGACCGCGCCGAGCACGTCGAGAACGTCATCCGGCCGGCCCTCGCCCGCGGCGCCGTGGTCATCACCGACCGGTACATGGACTCCTCCATCGCCTACCAGGGCGCCGGGCGCGACCTGGCCGCGACCGAGGTCTCCCGGATCTCCCGCTGGGCCACCGGCGGGCTGCTGCCCGACCTGACCGTCGTCCTGGACGTCGACCCGACCAGGGCCCGCGAGCGCTTCACCGAGGCGCTGGACCGGTTGGAGTCCGAGCCCACCGAGTTCCACCAGCGGGTCCGGGCCGGCTTCCTCTCCCTCGCCGCCGCCGACCCGGCGCGCTACCTGGTCGTGGACGGCAGCCAGGCCCCCGACTTCGTCACCACCGCCATCCGGCACCGGCTCGACCGCGAGCTGCCGCTCTCCGAGCAGGAGAAGGCCGCCCGCGCCGAGCAGGAGCGGCTGGCCAAGGAGGAGGCCGAGCGCCGCGCCGCCGAGGAGGCCCGCAAGAAGGCCGAGGAGGAGGCCGCCGAGCGCAAGCGGCAGGAGGTGCTGGCGCAGCTGCGGGCCGAGCAGGCGGAGAAGGAGCGGCTGGCCAAGGAGGAGGCCGAGCGGGCCGCCGCCGAGGCCCGGCGCAAGGCCGAAGAGGAGGCGCGCCGACGGGCCGCGGAGGAGGCCGAGCGCCGCGCTGCGGAGGAGGCCAAGCTCCGCGCGGCCGAGGAGGCCCGGCTGGCCGCGGAGGCCGTCGAGCGCAAGCGGATCGCCGACGAGGCGGCTGCCCAGGCCGAGCTCCAGCGGCAGCGCGAGCTCGCCCGCGAGGAGCAGCGGCGCCGGGCGGAGGAGGCGCTCCAGCGGGCCGAGGAGGCGCGGCTGGCGCAGGCCGCCGCGCTCGCGGCTGCGGCCGCCGCGGCGGAGTCGGCGGAGGGCCGGGCCGAGGGGCGGCCGGGGTCGGGTTCCAGCTCGGGTTCGGGCTCGGCGGGTTCGGGTTCGGCGGCGGGTTCGGGTTCGGGCTCGGGTTCGGCGTCGGGGGAGGCGACCACGGAGCTGCGGGCGGTCCGGGACATCCCGAAGGACGCTCCGCGGGACGCGGCTCAGGCCTCGTCGGGCGGGCTCGGGGACGAGGCGACGCGCGAGCTGTCGCCGCGGGACCGGCAGGCCGCCGTCCGGGCGGCCGAAGCCGCCGAGGCGCGCAAGGCTGCCGAGGCGCGTCGGGCCGCCGGTGCGGTCGACGAGACCACCAGGCTGCCGGTGGTACCGGCCTCGGCGGTGGACGAGACGGCCGTGCTGCCGAAGGTCCCGGCGGAGGCCGACCGGACCGCGGTGCTGCCGCGGATCGAGCCCGGGCGCGTTGAGGGCCGTACGGACGGCCGCGCCGAAGGGCGGGCCGAGGGCCGGGCGGCGCAGGCGCCGAGGCGCGCGGAGCCGGTCGACAGCACCCGTGAGCTGCCGGTGATCGGCGCGGAGCCGGCTTCCGGGCCGCAGTCGCCGTCGCAGCCGCAGCCGGCCGCCGAGCGGCCGCGGCCGGAGTGGGCCGAGGAGACGCCGATGGACGACCTGCCGAGCCTCACCGACACCCTGCTCGGCTCGCACGACGAGTGGGCGCGCTGGGAGCACGGCGGCCCGGGCCAGGGCGGTTCGTACGGCGGCCCGCAGAGCGGCGCCCAGGGCGGTGCGGAGCGGCCCGAGGGCCGTGGGAACGCCCAGGGCGAGGGTGACGGCAAGGGCAAGGGCCGTCGCTGGGGCCGCCGGGGCTGACCGGACACGCGTGCGCGGCGCCGTCGGGGCGGGTCCCCGGCGGCGCCGCCACGTTCCGTCGGGCGGTCGCCGGTGGGGCCGCGGTCCGTCGGGTGTCGGTTCGTCGGGTGTCGGTCCGTCGCCGCGGGACCGGCCTTCCCGTCCGCCTTCTCGTCCGCCGTGTCCTCCGCCGTCCCCCGGACGGAGCAGTGGGTGTCGGAGCGGAGACGTATGCTCGACGGCGGGGAAGAGGCGCCACTGGCGCTGCCGTACGGAGCTTGGGAGCAGCAGTGGCCGTCTGGGACGACCTGGTGGGCCAGGAGCGGGTGGTCGAGCAGCTGACCGCCGCAGCCCGGGCGGCCGGGGCGACGATCGAGGCCGGTCGCGGGGCCGCCCCGGTCGAGGGCGTGAACGCCTCCCTGATGACGCACGCCTGGCTGTTCACCGGCCCGCCCGGCGCCGGGCAGGTCACCGCCGCGCGCGCCTTCGCCGCCGCCCTCCAGTGCACCAGTCCGGATCTCGCGCTCGGCGGCACGCCCGGCTGCGGGTTCTGCGACGGCTGCCACACCGTGCTGGCCGGCAGCCACGCCGACGTCAAGTACGTCCGGACCGACGGCCTCTCCATCGGCGTCGGCGACATGCGCGACCTGGTCATGCGCGCCTCCAGCTACCCGACCGGCGGCCGCTGGTCGGTGATCCTGGTGGACGCCGCCCACCGCCTCACCGAGGCCGCCGCGAACGCGCTGCTCAAGGGCGTGGAGGAGCCCTCCCCGCGCACCGTCTGGCTGCTCTGCGCCCCCTCCGTCCAGGACGTGCTGCCGACCATCCGTTCGCGCTGCCGCCTGCTGGTGCTGCGCACCCCCGCGGCCGAGGCGGTCGCCGACACCCTGGTCCGCCGCGACGGCGTCGACCCGGAGACGGCCCGGCTCGCCGCGCTCGCCGGTCAGGGCGACATCGAGCGCTCGCGCCGCCTCGCCGTCGACGAGCAGGCCCGGACGCGCCGGACGGAGGTGCTGCGCATCCCGCTGGAGGTCGGCGACATCGGCGGCTGCCTGACCGCCGCCCAGCGCCTGGTCGACACCGCCAAGGCCGATGCCGAGGCGCTCGCCGAGACCCAGGACGCCAAGGAGACCGACGACCTCAAGGCCGCCTACGGCGCCTCCGAGGGCAGCAAGGCGCCGCGCGGCATGGCCGGCGCGGTCAAGGAGCTGGAGAAGCGGCAGAAGAGCCGGGCCACCCGCACCCGCCGGGAGACCCTGGGCGTCGCCCTGCTCGACCTGCTCGGCTTCTACCGGGACGTGCTCGCCATCCAGCTCGGCTCCACCGGCGCGCTCGCCAACGAGGACCAGCGGCAGGCGCTGAACCGGGTGGCCCAGGCCGGGCCCGCGGAGGGCACGCTGCGCCGGATCGAGGCGGTGCTGGCCTGCCGCCAGGCGCTGGACCGCAACGTGGACCCGCTGCTCGCGGTCGAGGCGATGACGGTGGCGCTGCGCGCGGGCTGAGGGCCGGGCGGGGCCGTTCTTCCTGGATTGCTCCGGCGGGCGGTACCCGTACGCCTCCCGGGGCGATACGCCGTCCCACCTTCGAGTGAACGAGCGACACTCGCCGGGCACACCGTCGTGTGACGGTCCGCCCGTTGTGCACGCTGGGGGCCGACTGCGCCCGCTGCCGGGGCGGTCGCCTCCCGTACGCGCCGGTTCCGGTTCGGCGCGGCCCCCTCCAGAGGTGGTGCGTCCCGTGGTTCGTTCGCTCCTCGTCATTCCCCTGCTGGCCGCCGCCCTCGGCGGGATCTGGCTGGCCCGGGGTGCCCAACAGCGCTGGCGCGACCTGCGCGCCGCCGAGACCTACGAGCTGGCCGGCGACCGCCTGCCGATGCTGGTGCGGGCGGCCGGGGCGATGGTCTGCGGGGTGTGCGTCACCGCCCTGACGGTGCTCACCACGCTCGGCGCCTTCGGCGGCCTCGGCCGGGACGTCCAGGCGCCGGACCGGGCGGAGCCGGTGGTGGACGCGGGGAGCGCGGGCGCGGGATCGGGGGCGGGGTCGGGCGGCGGGAGCGGTGCGGGGACGGCGGCCCGGCCGCAGCAGGCGGCGCCGCCGGTGGCCGCCGAGTCGGCCGCTGCTGCCGGTGCCGGCGCCGGTGCCGGCGCCGCCCCGGTCGCCCCTGCCGCCGTCGGAGCGGCCGGAGCTGTCGGAGCCGCCGGACCCGCTGCGGCTCCCGCCGTGGCCAGCCGCTTCGACAGCGTCGGCCACCCCGGCGGCGGCGAGCTGCTCCAGTCCGCCGTGCTCGGCCCCGACGGCCACCCCCGCAACGTCAGGGTCTGGCTCCCGCCGCAGTACGCCAAGGAGCCGAACACCCACTTCCCGGTCGTCGTGATGCACGCGGCCGCGCCGCAGAAGACCGCCGACGCCGAGGTCCCGGACGTCTTCGAGGGCATCGGTTCGGCCCTCCAAGCCGGCAGGACCCGCCCGTTCATCCTGGTCGCCCCCGAGGCGCCGAACGGCACCGCGCACCCCTGCGAGCTGGTCGCCGCCGCCCCGGCCGCCGTCGCCGACGACGCGACGCTGCGCGGCACCATCGCGGCCTCCTTCCGCACCCTGCCGCCCGGCCCGGCCTCCTGGGGCGCCCTCGGCGTCGACGGCGGCGCGCCCTGCGCGGCCGCCGCCGGACTGTCCCGGCCCGACCTGTACGGCGCGGCCGCGGCGGTTTCTGGCCGCTACGACGCCATCGCGCTCACCCAGACCGGCGCCGAGGCCCCGGCCGGCAGCTCCGCCAAGCTGCTGCTGGCCGCCGCCAAGGCCGACTCCGCCGGGTTGGACGCGGCCCGCAAGCTCCAGTCCGCGCTGAAGGCCGGCCCCGGAGCGGCGGCCAAGGCCGACGTGCGGATCTCGGACAACGTGCAGGACTTCACCCCCGACCGGGAGCGGCTGCGGCTGGTCCGGCAGGCGGCGCAGTTCCTGGCCGAGGCGCTGGCCAAGCCGTCCTGAGTGCCCGTCCGGCGGCGCTACGCTGCCCGGTACCCCGGGGGAGGGGTGCCGGGCAGCGGCGTTTCCTCCGGGGTGCTCCACTGGTTGTTCCACGGGTTGTTCCACGTGCTGGTCGATTGCGGAGTGGTGGCGGATGAGGGCCTTCGGGCGGGCGTGGGCACGGACGCGGACGCGGACGCGGGAGCAGGCACGGACGCGGGCACTGGCTGCGGCGCTGGTCGTCGCCGGGCTGCTGGCGGGCGGGTGCGGCGCCGATCCGTCCGAGGCGCCGGGAGCGTCCCCGTCGGACCCGGCCGGCTCCGGCAGGCCCTCCGCCCCGGCGGCCGCGGCGGCGTCCGGGGCTGCCGGGGCCGCCGGGGCGACCCCGCTGGAGCCGCTGCCCGCCGCCGTCCCGGCCGCGCTCGCGCCGTACTACGCGCAACACCTGGCCTGGCAGCCCTGCGACAGCGGGTTCGAGTGCACCACGTTCCGGGTGCCGCTGGACTACGACCACCCGGGGGACGGCGACCTCACCCTGGCGGCCGCCCGCGCGGCGGCGGAAGCCGCCTCCCCCTCCGCCTCCCCGCCCGCTTCCCCGGGCGCGCGGCTCGGCTCCCTGCTGCTCAACCCGGGCGGGCCCGGCGGCTCGGCGATCGAGTACCTGGAGGCCGCCGCTCGGACGTACGACCACGGGGTGCGCGCCCGGTACGACCTGGTCGGCCTCGACCCGCGCGGGGTGGGCCGCAGCAGCCCCGTCAGCTGCCTGAGCGGCGACCGGATGGACGCCTACACCGCCGTCGACCTGACCCCCGGCGACCAACACGGGATCGACGCGCTGATCGCGGCCGACAAGGAGTTCGCCGAGGGCTGCCGGAAGCAGGCCGGGGCGGCGCTCGGCCACCTCGGCACCGTCGAGGGCGCCCGCGACATGGACGTGCTGCGCGCCCTGCTCGGCGACGAGAAGCTGAACTACGTCGGCAAGTCCTACGGCACCTTCCTCGGCGCCACCTACGCCGGGTTGTTCCCGAGCCGGGCCGGACGGCTGGTGCTGGACGGCGCGATGGACCCGGCGCTCGACTCCGCCACCGGCAACCGCACCCAGGCGGGCGGCTTCGAGACCGCCTGGGCCGCCTTCGCCCGGGACTGCGCCACGCGCGAGGACTGCCCGCTCGGCCGCACCGAGCAGCAGGTCGGCGAGCAGCTCACCGCCCTGCTGGAGGGCGTCCGCGCCGCCGCGCTGTCCACCGCCGAGGGCGGCCGCCGGCTCACCGGGTCCCAGGCGACCACCGGCGTCATCCAGGCCATGTACGCCGACTTCCTCTGGCCCAAGCTGCGCGCCGCGCTCGCCGACGCGAAGGCGGGCGACGGCACCGGTCTGCTGAAGCTCTCCGACGACTACTACGGGCGCGAGGCGGACGGCTCGTACCCCAACCTGATGTTCGCCAACACCGCGGTGAACTGCCTCGACCTGCCCGCCCCGTTCCGCGGGCCGGAGGACGTCCAGCGGGCCGTGCCGGAGTTCGAGCGGGTCTCGCCGCACTTCGGGCGCGACATGGCCTGGATGGCCCTGACCTGCGCGTACTGGCCGGTCCGGGCCACCGGTACGGCGCACACCATCCGCGCGGCCGGCGCCGCCCCGATCGTCGTCATCGGCACCACCCGCGACCCGGCCACCCCGTACGCCTGGGCCCGGTCGCTGGCCGACCAGCTGGAGTCCGGCCACCTGCTCACCTTCGACGGCGACGGCCACACCGCGTACGGCCGGCACAGCACCTGCGTGGACGGAGCGGTGAACCGCTTCCTGCTGACCGGGGAGGCCCCGGAACAGGGCAAGCGCTGCGACCGGTAGGGCGCGCCCGGAGCCGGGAGACCGACAGGTGGTTCTCACTTCAACCGATTACCGGTACGACGTTACGATGAGCGCCCCCTGCCATCCTCCCCTGCACCGGAGCTCATCGTGCTCGGAGTCAACGACCTGGCGACGTACGTCCTCGGCGCCCTCGTCATCATCCTGCTGCCCGGCCCCAACTCCCTGTACGTGCTGTCCGTCGCGGCCCGCAAGGGCATCCGCACCGGCTACCGAGCCGCGGCCGGCGTCTTCATCGGCGACCTCACCCTGATCAGCCTCACCTCGCTGGGCGCGGCCTCCCTGCTCAAGGCCAACCCGGCCGTCTTCGCCGTGGTCAAGTTCGGCGGCGCCGCCTACCTGCTCTGGATCGGCTACGGCATGCTCCGCGCCGCCCGCCAACTCTGGCGCGACCGCCGCGCCGTGGCCGACCCCACCGCCGAACCCGCCCCCGAATCCACCGAGAACCCCTTCCGCCGGGCCCTGGTGATCAGCCTCCTCAACCCGAAGGCCATCCTCTTCCTGCTCTCCTTCTTCACCCAGTTCGTCGACCCCGCCTACGGACAGCCCGCCCTCTCCTTCGCCCTCCTCGGCGGCATCCTCCAGACCTTCAGCTTCCTCTACCTCTCCCTCCTCATCTTCGCGGGCACCACCCTCGCCACCGCCTTCAGCCGCCGCAAGCGCCTCTCCGCCACCCTCACCAGCGGCGTCGCCGTCCTCTTCGCCGGCTTCGCCGCCAAACTCGCCGTCTCCTCCGCCTGACCACCGCCCCCGGATACCGAGTACGGATCACCCGCGAACCTGTGTAGACTGGCCCGCGTTGCCGCCACACACGGCAGCGGTGCCGCCTTAGCTCAGTTGGCCAGAGCAACGCACTCGTAATGCGTAGGTCGCGGGTTCGAATCCCGCAGGCGGCTCAGTGAAGGCCCAGGTCAGGAATTTCTGACCTGGGCCTTTTTGCGTGCGCCGGGGGGCGGGGGTTACTGGTCGAGGTAGGTGAGGACGGCCAGGATGCGGCGGTTGGCGGTGTCGGTGGGGTGGAGGCCGAGCTTGGTGAAGATGTTGGTGATGTGCTTGGCGACGGCCTTCTCGGTGATGAAGAGGGATTGGGCGATGCCGGTGTTGGAGCGGCCCTGGGCGAGGGATTCGAGGACTTCGCGTTCGCGGGGGGTGAGGGTGGCGAGGGCGGTGTCGCGGTCCTTGCGGACCAGGAGTTGGGTGACGACCTGGGGGTCCATGGCGGTGCCGCCGGCGGCGACGCGGTGGATGGCGTCGAGGAACTGGGTGCCGTTGGTGACGCGGTCCTTGAGCAGGTAGCCGACGGCGTGGCCGCCGGTGGCGAGGAGTTCGCGGGCGTAGAGGGGTTCGACGTACTGGGAGAGGAGCAGGACGGGGAGGTCGGGGGTGGTGCGGCGGGCGGTGAGGGCGGCGCGCAGGCCCTCGTCGGTGAAGGTCGGCGGCAGCCGGACGTCGACGATCGAGACGTCCGGCCGCTGCTCGGTGAGGGCCCGGAGGAGGTCGGGGCCGTTGTCCACGGCGGCCACCACCTCGTGGCCGTGGGCCTGGAGGAGGCGGATCAGGCCGTCCCGGAGGAGGAAGTGGTCTTCGGCGAGGACAATGCGCACGGAAGCTCCAGGGGCACCGTGGTCGGACCGTCGGGGGGACTGCTGACGGCGACGACCCCGTCGAAGGTGGCGAGCCGCCGTTCGACGCCGCGCAGGCCGGTGCCGCGGCGGGCGTCCGCGCCGCCCCGCCCGTTGTCGGAGACGGTGATGCGCAGTACGCCGCGATCGTAGCGGAGTTCGATTCCGGCGCGGCCGGCGTCGGAGTGCTTGACGACGTTGGTGAGGAGCTCCGAGACGGCGAAGTAGGCGGCGGACTCGACGGGCATCTCGGGGCGTCCGGGGAGGTCCGCCGAGACCTCGGTGGGGACCGGGCAGACCATGGCCAACGCCCGTACCGCGTCGGTGAGTCCGCGGTCGGCGAGGACCGGCGGGTGGATGCCGCGGACCAGGTCGCGGAGCTCCTCCAGGGCCTTCGCGGAGGACTGGCGGGCCTCGACCAGCAGGGCGCGGACGGCCTGCGGGTCGGTCTCCAGGAGGTGTTCGGCGGCGTCCAGGGTCATGCCCATCGCGACCAGCCGGGCCTGGGCGCCGTCGTGCAGGTCGCGTTCGATCCGGCGGATCTCGGCCATCCGGGTGTCGACGGCGGTGCTGCGGGTGGCGGTCAGGTGGGCGATCCGGCCGGCCAGCAGCTCCTGCTCGCCCGGGGCGAGCATCGAGCGGATGTGGCGGGCGTGCCGGCGGACCGTGCGGGGCGCGAGCCAGAGCGCGAGCGGGAATTGGAGCAGTCCGAGGACGCCGGCGAGGACGGCGGTGGCGGTGCCCTCGATCGGGATGAACTGGTACCAGAGGCCGTCCCACTCGGTGGACAGCTGGACGCCGAAGAAGGCCAGGAAGACGCCCCAGAGGCCGTTGAGCAGGACGGCGACCGGCAGGAAGGCGAGCAGGCTGCCGACGAACGGCTCGGCGAAGACCCAGCAGAACTCCCGACGGGTCTGCGGGTCGCGGGTGATCCAGCGGTAGCGGGCGAGGATGCCGGAGGCCCACTCGGGCACCGGCGGCAGCGGGCCGGGCGGTCCGGGGAACCGGACGTCGGACCACTCGGCGGCCAGGGCGCGCTGACGGTCGGCCAGGTCGCGCACCCCGGCCATGGCGCGGGGGACCAGGCCGAGGCCCGGCCCGACGAGGGAGATCGCGCACGTGACGCCGAGGGAGTGGACGAGGGCGAGGGCGGAGAGCCGACTGAGGGTCAGGGACCGCCGGAGGGCGGTGAGTCCGGTGGACACCGAGAAGCCCGTGGCCCTGTTCGGTGTGGTGCCCTCCTCGCTCGGCGCCGGGCCCTCCCCGTTGTGCATCGTGCTGTTCACGGACGCGATCCCCTCCCGGTGGTGCCGTTGTGCGGCCCGGTCGCGCCGGCCCGTGAGGCCATTCTGACGACTGCGGGGAGGCCTTGTCGGTGGGAGAAACTCCCCCTTTGGTCATACGGGATATCTGCCGAACGGCAGATGGCAGAAGCCCGCGGACCGGCCAGGCTTACGAGCGTGCTCATGTGCCCCAGGAAACGCGCCCGGAGCGGCGCATCCGACCCCGACCGCAAGGAGGACGACGTGGACCGACGTACGAGAACCGGATACGGGCCGGTCGTTCTCGTGGTGGCCGCGCTGCTGTCGCTCGCCGGCTGCGCCGACGCGATGGACGCCGCGCCCGAGGACAGGACCTTCGAGTTCGCCGCCCAGAGGCTGAACGTCGTGTCGCACGGCGCCCCCGCCGACCTCGTCGCGGTCGACCGGAAGGACGTCAAGGTCACCCGCTGGTTCGAGACCAGCGGCAAGGTCGGCAGCGCCAAGGCCTCCTGGGAGCTGAAGGACGGGGTCCTCGACCTCCGGGCGGGGTGCTCGGGGATCGCCAACTGCGACACGAAGTACCGGGTCGAGGTGCCCAAGGGCGTGGCGGTCCTGCGGGACGGGCGCGAGACGGAGCTCAAGGGGTGAAGGCGATGACTCCTGGCGGAGAAACGGGGAACATGCTCGAACTGGTTGATGTCACCAAGGTCTACAAGGGCGGCAAGCGGGCCGTCGACGGCGTCACGATGAGCCTCGGGCCGGGAATGGTCGGGCTGTTGGGGCCGAACGGCGCCGGGAAGTCGTCGCTGATGCGCATCGTGGCGACGGTCACCCGGCCCACGGGCGGGCAGGTCCGGTACCAGGGTGTCGACGTGGTGGCCGAGCCGGACCGGTTGCGCCGGGAACTCGGCTACCTGCCACAGGACTTCGGGGTCTACCCGAACCTGACCTCGCGGGAGTTCCTGTCCTACCTGGCGGCCGCCAAGGGGATCGGAGCCCGTTCCGCCCGGGCCCGGATCGACGAGCTGATCCAGCTGGTCAACCTGACCGAGGCGGTCAGGCGCCCGCTCGGCACCTACTCGGGCGGCATGCTCCGCCGGGTCGGCATCGCGCAGGCCCTGCTGGCCGACCCCAGGGTGATCGTGGTCGACGAGCCGACCGCCGGCCTGGACCCGGAGGAGCGGGTGCGCTTCCGCAACCTGCTCAGCGAACTCGCGGCGGAGCGGGTCGTGATGCTCTCGACCCACATCGTCTCCGACGTCGAGTCGGTGGCCTCCGACATCGCCGTGGTCGCGCACGGCCGGCTGCTGCGCCGGGGCGCGCCCGACGAGCTGCTCCGGGAGATCGACGGGCAGGTCTGGGAGGCGGTGGTCGCACCGGCGGACCTCCTGGAGGTCCAGGCCCGCCACGTGGTCAGCCGGATGGTGCGGACGGGGAACGGCGTGCGGGTGCGGCTGCTCGCCGCCGAACCGCCGCGGCCCGACGCGGTCCGGGTCGTGCCGGATCTGGAGGACGCCTACCTGGGCGTCATCCACCGGCCCGGCGGCTCGGCCCGGGCCGAGCAGCGGGCGGTGCGGCGATGAGGGCGACGGTGACGGTGACGGGTCCGGCGGTCGGGTCGGCTTCGGGGTCGGGGTCGGGGGTCGGGTCGGCGTTGGCCAGGCTGGCGGTCGGCGACTTCCGGGACCGGGTGCGCCGACCGGTGTACGCGGTGACGCTGCTCGCCGCGGTCGGGCTCGGCTACCTGGCCGTACCGGACGCCGGCGGCCACTGGACGGTCATGGACGTGGGCGGCCACCGGGGCATCTACAACAGCGCCTACGTCGGCGCGGTCACGGCCCTGGCCGGTGCGCTCTGGCTCACCTTCGGCGGCTTCTACGTGGTGCGCAGCGGCATCGCGCGGGACGAGGCGAGCGGGGTCGGCCAGGTCCTCGCCGCCACCCCGCTGCGCAACTCCCGCTACCTCCTGGCCAAGTTCCTGAGCAACCTGCTGGTGCTCGCCTCCATGGTCGGCGTGCTGGCCGTCACCGCGCTGCTGATGCAGCTCGCCCGCGGTGAGGACCGCGCGGTCGACCCGATAGCCCTGGTGGTGCCGTTCCTGCTGCTCGCGCTGCCCCTGATGGCGCTCACCGCGGCGGCGGCGCTGCTGTTCGAGACGGTGCCGCTGCTGCGGGGCGGCTTCGGGAACGTCGTCTGGTTCGTGCTGGCCATGGTGCTCGCGCTCGGCGGGCAGTCGGCCTCCGCACCGCTGGACGGCCTCGGCGTGCACCAGGTCGCGCGGTCGATGGGCGCGGCGCTGGAGGCCCGGCACGAGTCGGTCGGCGACGGCGGGTTCAGCCTCGGGCTGACCAAGGTCGACAAGCCGCTGGGCACCTTCCTCTGGGACGGCTTCGACCCGTCCGCCGGGTTCGTCCTCGGGCGGCTGGCCCTGGTGCTGCTGGCGATCGGCCTGGCGCTGCTGCCGGCCCTGTGGTTCGGCAGGTTCGATCCGGCGCGTGCCTCCGGCGGTGCGTCCGGGGGTGCGGCTGCCGCCGGGGCCGTGGCCGGGGCCGTCGCGGAGGTGGTGGCCGGGGAGCCGTCCGGGGCCGAGGGGACGGAGACGGCGGGGGCGCGCTGGGCGACCGTACCGGGCGCTCGGCCACGGACCGAACCGCAGCGGACCGCCCTGCCGCAGGCCGAAGCGCGGCGGGCCGGGGCGTTCGGGCGGCTGCTGGCGGGGGAGGCCCGGATCCTGGTGCAGGGCGTCTCCCGCTGGTGGTGGCTGGTCGCCGCCGGGCTGACGGTGGCCGGGTTCGTGCTGCCGATGGACGCCGTCACCGGCCTGCTCCTGCCCCTGGCGTGGCTGTGGCCGGTCCTGATCTGGTCCCGGCTCGGCAGTCAGCAGGTCGAGAACGGTCTGGAGGTGCTGCTCGGCGCCTACCCGTCGGCCCGGCGCAGGCTGCTCGCCGAATGGGCGTCCGGGCTGGTGCTCACCGCGGTGACGGGCGCCGCCCCGCTGATACGCATGCTGGCGGCGGGCGACGGTGCGGGGACGGCCAGTTGGCTCGGAGGCGCGCTGTTCGTCCCCTCGCTGGCCATGGCGCTCGGGGTGGTGAGCCGGAGCCACCGGCTCTTCCAGGTGGTCTACCTGCCGCTCTGGTGGGTCCTCGTCAACAACGTCGCCGCCGTCGACTTCATGGGGGCCGTGCGCGTGAACGGCAGCCCGGGCGGTCCGGGGCCGCTGCTGGTCGGGGCGCTGTCCGCGGCCATGCTCGCGGTGGTGTTCCTGGTCGGTGCAGCCCGACGGAACGTCAAGGGCTGACCGGAGACGGGCGCCCGGGCCGTCGGCGGACGGTCCGGGCTGCCCTCGGGCTTCGGGGCACACCCAGGGGGTGTCGCCCGCCTGCCCGTCGTCTCCTGCGCGCCGTCTCCTGCGCGCCGTCTACTACTCGTCGTCGCCGAGGTCGCCCGCGAGGTCACCCGAGAGGTCGCCGTCCGGGGTGCCGCTGATCGCGTAGCCCTGCCGGCGCGCCTCGTAGCAGGCCACCGTCGCGGCCGCCGAGACGTTCAGCGAGCCGACCCGGCCCAGCTGCGGCACGAACACGACCTGGTCGCAGAGCGCCAGCGCCTCGGGGGTGATCCCGCGGTCCTCGTGCCCGAGCATGAAGGCCACCGCCGGGGTCAGCTCGGCGGCGAACATCGGCACCGCCTCGTCCGCCAGCTCCAGGCCGACGACCTTGAAGCCGTCCGCCTTGGCCGCCGCGACCGCCTCGGCGATGGTCGGGAAGTGCTCCACCTTCAGGTACTTGTCGGTGCCCATCGCGGCCTTCTGCGCGCCGGAGGAGCGCACCGACGGGGTGTCCCCGACCAGGTACAGCTTCTCGGCGCCCATCGCCGCGCTGGTGCGGACCACCGAGCCGACGTTGAACGGCGACTGGAGGTTCTCCAGGATCATCGCGAGCCGGAACTCGTTGCTGCGCCGCCACGAGCGGTGCAGACGCTTCAGTTCGGTCCCGCGCAGCTGCTTCACGTCGTCGTACCTCGTCCACTCTCGGAGCCCTCGCCCACCTCGGGGCGGGGCCGCGCTTCCAGAATCCGGCACCCGTTGACCGACGTGACCCGACTGGTCGGGTAGCCCTGCTCGTTCAGCCACTTCTGGAGCGAGTCCGAGCCCAGGTGCTTCTGCACCACCAGGAACGCCGAGCCGTCCGGGGTCAGCCGGTCGAGCCAGTGCGTGAGCAGGCGGCGCAGCGCGGCCTTGCCGATCCGGATCGGAGGGTTGGAGTAGATGGTGGCGAAGCGGACGTCCTCGGGGACGTCGTCGGGCAGGGAGGCCTGGACGTTGCCGAGCCCCAGCGCCTCGGCGTTCAGCCGGACCAGCTCCAGGGCGCGCTCGTTGACGTCCACCGCCCAGACCGGGAGGCGCTTGCGGCGGCTCGCCCAGGTCAGCGCGATCGGACCGTAGCCGCAGCCGATGTCCAGGATCGGGCCGCGCACCCGCGGCTGCGGGGCGTGCTCCAGCAGGATCCGGGTGCACGGGTCGAGCCGGGTGCGGGAGAACACCCCGGTGTCGGTGGTCAGTTCCAGGGTGAGGTCCGGCAGGGAGACCGTGATCGGCCGGCGGTCGCTGGCGACCTCGGGTGCACCGGTGAAGTAGTGCGAGCCGGACATGATTTCCCCGTCGTTCGTATGGGCCTCGGGGCCACCGGGTGGGTGTGGGTTAGCCCTTTGTACGGCACCGATCGTACCCCCGGTGGCCCGGACGGCGTTCCGGCCGCCGCCCGGGACGGGTGCTCCCGCCGGTGCACTCGCCGTCGCCCGGGACGCGGCTCGGGAACGGCGGTGCGGACGGTGGTGCGGACGGCCGTGCGGCGCGGACGGTGGGCGCGGTCAGGCGGTGCCGGGGGTCTTGCGGGTGGCCACGTTGATGCGGTTCCAGGCGTTGATGGTGAAGCAGACCGAGATCAGCTGCGCCAGCTCGGCCTCCGCGAAGTGTGCGGCGGCCCGGGCGTACACCGCGTCCGAGACGCCGCCGTCGATCCGGGCGACCTCCTCGGCCAGGGCCAGGGCGGCCCGCTCGCGCTCGGTGTACACCCCGGCGGGGGCGTCCGGCCAGACCGGCAGCAGGTAGATCCGCTCGTCGGTCTCGCCGGCCTTGCGGGCGTCCTTGGCGTGCATGTCCAGGCAGTACGCGCAGCCGTTCAGCTGGGAGGTGCGCATCTGGACGAGCTCGACCAGGGCCGGGTCGAGGCCCTCGCGGGCGGCGGCGTCCAGGGCGATCATCGCGCGGAACACCTTGGGGGCGGTGCGGGCGTAGTCGAGGCGGGCGGTGCCCGCGAGGGCCTCGGTGGTCCGGGCGGTCCGGGTGGCTTCGGTGGCCCGGGTGCTCTCGTTCGTCGTCATGGCTACGACCCTAGGAGCGGAATGCACCCGTCCCCTGGGTCATTCACGATGCTGTTTCGTGGGTCAATCGGGCCGGTCGGCCGGGGGTCCGCCGGAGTCCCGGCAACGCCGGAGCGTCGTCGGCGCGTCGCGTCCCGGCGCCGGGCGGCGGATACTGCGAGTACGCCAGCCGGGCCCGTGAAGGCCTCCGAACGCCCGTGAAGGCCTCCGAACAGTGAGGACGGATGCCATGCCGCAGGAACAGCACGAGGAATACCTGATCGACGAGACCGCCGAGACCGTCGAGCCCGACGAGCCGGCACCCGAGGGCGACACGTACGACGAGGTGGCCGAACGCCGGGCCGTCGGCGCGGACCCGGCGACCAACGTCGCGGACGTCGTGGAACAGACCCAGCCGGTCCGGCACGACGAGGAGGAGTACCGGGAGTAGCGGGGCCCCCGGGAGCGGAGCGGGAGCAGAGGGGCCCCGGAGCGGCTACAGGGCCCGGCGCCGTTGCAGCCAGGCCAGGGCCGCCCAGCCCGGCAGCACCGGCAGGATCAGCGTCAGCAGGCGGAACAGCGCCACCGCGGCCAGCTCGCCGCCCGGCTCCATCGACGTGGTCTGCTGGAGCAGCGTGAGCAGCATCCCGTCCACCGCACCGGCCCCGCCCGGGGTCGGCGCCGCGCTGCCCACCGCGTTGCCCACCAGGAACACCACCGCGACCGCGGCGAAGGACGGCTCCCGGCCGATCGCCCGGACACAGCAGTACAGGCAGGTGATCAGGCAGATCGACACCAGCAGCTGCCCGGTCACCCCCACCGCCAGCTTGGACGGGCTGCGCAGCAGGTCCAGCAGGCGCGGCACCACCTCGGCCGTCAGCGGCCGCAGCCGCGTCGCCAGCCACCGCCGGGCCGCCGGGATCGCCGACACCACCGCGAGCAGCGCCGCCGCCCCCGCCAGCCCGCCGACCACCGCGGGCAGCGCGTCCAGCTCGGAGCTGCCCGGGACGAAGTCCAGGAGGTAGACGAAGGCGCCGAGCTGCAACAGGTGCAGCACCAGCCCGATCAGGTTCCCGACGCCGACGCTGGACAGCGCCTGCGCGGTCGGGATCCCGGCCCGCTGCAACAGGCGGGTGTTCAGCGCGATCCCGCCGACGCCGCCGGGCGACACCAGCTTCACGAACGACCCGGCCACCTGCGCCAGTACCGCGTTGCGGAAGTCCAGCCGCTCCGGGACGAAGCCCACGAAGCCCATCGCCGCCGCGACGTGGCTGGCCGCCGCCGCGGCCAGCGCCAGCAGCAGCCACCAGGGATCGGCGTCCGCCAGCGCGGAGACCGGGTTGTCCTCCGCCGCGAACAGCTGCGGGATCAGCAGCCAGCCGGCCACCACCCCGCCGACGACGACCAGCAGGGTCCGCGGCCGCAGCCGCTCCAGCCGCACCGGTCGGCCCACCACCCGCGGGCGGGTGCGCAGGACCTCGGCGCGGATCTCGTCGAGCAGGCCGCTGGGGGCGGGGGTGTGGTGCTCGGGGGCCGGCTCGGTGGTGGTGGCCTCCGGGGGCGCCGGGGAAGCGGTGGTGGCGACGGGCCCGTTGCCGCCGGTGGGGGAGCCTGCCTCGGCCGCAACGTCGACACCGGCCGGACCGCCCGACGGCTCGGCGGCCCGGGCGCCGGTGTGCTTCGCGTGCTGCTTGAGGGCGCGGCGGGTGGTGTGGGTGAGGGCGATGGGCTGGAGCAGGGGGAGCGCGGCGCCGACGGGGTCGGGGCCGAGGACGGCGGTGGCCGTACGGACGGAGCGGGCGGCGCCGGCGCGCAGGGCGAGGGTGGTGAGGAGCTGGGCGAGGTCGCAGTGGAGGACGAGTTCGGTGGCGGCGATGTCGCCGTCGGCGAAGTCGACCAGGTGCACCGCGCCCGAGTCGTCGATCAGCAGGGAGGAGGGGACGAGGGCGCGGTGGGCGATCTCGCGGCGCTGGAGCAGGGCGAGCTGCCGCCAGGCGTCGGTGAGCAGCTCGTCGGTGATCTCCTCGTCGGGGAGCTCGTCCAGGGTGCGCCCGGCCAGCCGCTCGTACGCGATGAGGGCGGTGTCCTGGCCGATGCCGGCGGTGGCGGCGATGCGGCGGGTGCGGACGCCGGCCGCGAGGGCCGCGTACGCGACCAGGGCCTCGTGCTCCAGCCCGGTGCGGGGGGAGCGCAGGACGCGCGGGTCGGGGGCGGTGCGCAGCCGCAGCCGGCGCCAGGCACGCTGGACGGCGGCGGCGGTGACGGCCTGCCGGTCGAGGAGCTGGACGTCGAGGTCGGGGCGGTCGTCGGCCTGGCGGACCAGGTAGCGGTCGGGGCCAGCCGGCTGGGCCTCGACCGGGCGCAGGCCGCTGTCGCGCAGGGCGCGCAGGACCTCGCCGGGCCGGGGGCAGGGGTCGGGGGTGCCGACCGCGTACAGGGTGCCGTGGGCGCCGGTCCAGCCGATCAGCAGCCCGAGCAGGAGCGCGGTGGGGGTGGCGTACCCGCCGGTCAGTCCGGCGAGGCCGGAGAGGGCGAGGACGGTCCAGGGCAGGCGGCGTTCCCGGCTGCCGGAGGCGGTCATGAAGGCGAGGACCGGCGCGAGGTAGCCGTAGACGGGCTCGGTGTGCCCGAGTCCGCCGTCGGGCAGCGCGTGGGTGAGCGCGGTGAGCAGCGAGAGCGGGGCGAGGTCGTCGGCCCACAGGTCCAGGCCGAGGGTGGCGCCGTACGCGAGGACGGCGGCGAGCAGTCCGTCGGAGACCTGCTGGACGGCGCGCCGCCGGTCGGGGCCCAGCAGCCGGCGGACGGCGAGGCCCACCGGGAGCAGCAGGACGGCGGCGGTGGTGAGCCCGCCGGCCAGGCTCGCCAGCGGGCGCGGCACCAGCGCGGCCGCCTCGGCGACGTCGGCGGCGATGCCGCCCGTCGTGGCGCGGGCGTAGTCGGCGAGCAGCAGGGTGAGGGCGATGGCGAACAGGCCGCCGATCAGCCGGATCAGGGCGACGGGCTGCCGGACCCGGTCGGTGGCGGGCAGTGGGCGGGCCCGGAACCGGCCGGGTCCGGGGCCGGCCTGCTCGGGTATCCGGGCGGTGGCCGTTCCGGTGCCGCCGTCGGCCGGTACCCCGGTCCGTTCGTCGCCGCCGTCGGCCGGTGCGCCGGTCCGTTCGTCGTCGCGGGCGCTGTCACCGCTGCCGCGTTTCCGCCGCGCGGGCGCACCGCCCGGGTCGCCCCCGCCGGTGTCGCCGTCCGTTCTCCCCGTCACGATCGCCACGGATGGCATGCTCCCATGCCACCCGTGGGCGAGGAGTGGGGATTGCGCAGTGCCGGTACGACGGGGCCTTAGGCCTGGCGGGTCGGCAGGACGACCAGGTGGCGCAGGTTGACGTGCCGGGGGCGGCTGACGGTGTACGCGATGAGGTCGGCGACGTCCTCGGCCGCGAGTGCCGGGATGGCGTCGAACATGCCGCCGAGCTGTTCGCGCAGCACCGGGTTGTCGATGTGCCCGGCGAGTTCGGTGTCGGTCAGTCCGGGCTCGATCGCGCTGACCCGGACGTCGCGCGGGCCGAACTCGCTGCGCAGGGCGGCGGACAGTTGGGTGAGCGCGGCCTTGGTGGCCCCGTACACCGCGTAGTCGGGGAAGACCACGTGCGAGGCGATCGAGGAGACGTTGACCAGGTCGGCGGTGCGGCCCTCGGCGGCGGCCGCGGTGAGGTCGGAGCCGAAGGCGCGGACGATCCGCAGCGCGCCGGTGAGGTTGGTGTCCACCATGCGGGTCCACTCGTCGATCCGGCCGTCGGCGAGCGGGTTGGGCAGCATCACCCCGGCGTTGTTGACCACCAGGTCGACCGGGCCGTAGGCGTCGTGGACGGCCTTCGCGGCGGCGTCCACCGAGGCCTGGTCGGTGACGTCGGCGGTGACGGCGAGGGCCTGCCCGCCCGCGGCGGCGATCTCCTCGGCGAGGGAGTCCAGCCGCTCGGTGCGGCGGGCGAGCAGGGCGACCCGGGCGCCGGAGGCGGCGAGCAGCCGGGCGGTGGCGGCGCCCATACCGCTGGCGGCCCCGGTGACGACGGCGGTGCGGGCGGCGAGGGACGGGTGGCTCATCGGGGGCTCCAGAGGGTTCGGCCGGGCTGACGCCGACCACTCTGCGCGGGCCGCGACCGGCTACCCAGGGGTGCGTTCCTCCCGGGCACCGCCGTCCTGGGACGGGCCTACCCGGGACGGGCCATCCCGGGACCGGCGAGCCTGGGAAAACCGGTGCCACCCTCGGGACACCCCTCCGGGACTACCCTGCCCGGCATGGAGAACACCCTGGGGGACTTCCTCCGCTCGCGCCGGGCCCGGATCCTGCCGGAGGAGGTGGGCCTGCCGTCGCACGGCCGCCGCCGGGTGCGGGGCCTGCGCCGGGAGGAGGTGGCGCAGCTCGCGGGCGTCAGCGTCGACTACTACGTCCGGCTGGAGCAGGGTCGGGGCGGCAGCGCCTCGGACGCCGTGCTGGACGCGGTGGCCCGGGTGCTGCGGCTGGACGGGGTGGAGGCCGCGCACCTGCGCTCGCTGGTCCGTCCGCCCAAGGCGCCGGCCGCCTCCGCCGCCCGGGTGCGGGGGCGGCAGCGGGTCCGGCCGGGGACGCGGCTGTTGCTGGACCTGATGACCGGGGTGCCGGCCTTCGTGCTGGGCCGCCGGATGGACGTGCTGGCCTGGAACGCGCTGGGCGACGCGGTGAACGGTTTCTCCACGCGTTCCGACGCCGGCCCGGACGGCCTGCCCAACCAGGCCCGGCACGCCTTCCTCGACCCGTCCGCCCGGGAGTACTACGGGCAGTGGGACGCGGTCGCCGCCGAGACCGTCGCCTTCCTGCGCCGGGACGCCGGACTGCACCCGGAGGACCCGGAGCTGGCCGCCCTGGTGGGCGAACTGTCGCTGCGCAGCGCGGAGTTCGTCCGGCTCTGGGCGGACCACCTGGTGCGGGAGAAGACCCACGGGGTCAAGCAGGTGAACCACCCGCTGGTCGGCGGACTCGACTTCGGCTACGAGACCCTGGGCGTCAACGGCTCGCCGGAGCAGCTGCTGGTCGTCTACACCGCCCCGGCGGACTCGCCCACCGCCCAGAAGCTGGCCCTGCTGGCGAGTTGGACGGCTCCGGGAGCGGTGGCCGGGGGCGCGGGAGCGGTGACCGAGGGTGCGGGAACGGACGGGGCGGCCGCCGAGGGGGCGGAAGCGCCCTGAGCGGGCGATCCGCGCCGGGGCGGCATAGCCTTTCAGTCATGAGCGCCTGCGAAGACCTCGCTCTGGCTCCTCAGGACATCGAGCCCCGGCCGCCCGCCGACGGTTGCGCCGACTGCCTGGCGCAGGGCCGGCGGGACTGGGTGCACCTGCGGATCTGCCTGGACTGCGGTCACATCGGCTGCTGCGACTTCTCGCCGCAGCGGCACGCGACCGCGCACTTCCACAACTCCTCCCACCCGGTGATCCGCTCGTACGAGCCGGGGGAGGACTGGCGCTGGTGCTTCGTCCACGAGGTCATGGGCTAAGGCGGCCGGCCCCGTACGGCGCCTCCACCTGCCCCCGCGCGTACGGCGCCCACCCCTGCCCCGTAGCGGCAGATCGGCTTCTCCGCGGTGGCACGGGCCCGCAACCCGGATAAAATCCGGACATAACGCCCGTGCGGCCCCTCCGGCCGGCATCCGTCCGGCCCGGAGGCCGACGAAGGGAGGCCGACGATGACCAAGCGAACGCCCGGCAGCACCGCCAAGCTCCGCCAGGGCACCCAGGACCTGCTGGAGCGCCGGGGCATGGCGAGCCCGCCCACCCGGCTCGCGCCGGAGCCCAGCGCCGGCTCGATGTCCTACGCCGCCGCCGGGTACGGCGTCGGCGAGGCCTTCCGGCACGGCGGCCGGGACGCGGCGGGCGCGACGGCGCACGCGGCCCCGGCGATGCACGCCGAGCTCAAGGGGCACCGGCACCGTGGCGCGGAGAAGCACTCCGCCCACTGAGTCGCGACGCGTGCGGGGGCGGGTGGCCGGATCGCGGCCGCCCGCCCCCGCCGCTTGATCCCCCGACGCCCGACCCCGACCCGCGATCCCTTGATCCCTGACGCGTGATCAGGGATGCGCTCGGGGAAGGTTCGGGGCCGTTCCCGGATGTCGCGGCCCGAGGCCGTCCCGAAGACTCTCTCCTGTCCGAGTGCCCGAGCCGCCGTCGGCCGGGCGGGCCGCCGACCAGGGCGGCCCGACTCCCGCCGGGCGAGCCGCCGTTGGAGAGACTCCCCATGAACAGCCCTGCCCGTACCAGTCGTTGGTCCGTCCTCGTGGCGACCGGCGCGCTGCTCGCCGCCGCCACCGTCGGCGTCGCCACGATCGGCGCCGCGACCCCGGCCCTGGCCGCGGCCGCCTCCCCGGCCGCCTCCCCGGCCGCCTCCCCGGCCACCTCTTCGAGTGCCGTCGACACCACCGCCTCCGCCACGGCCCGACCCGGCCCGCTGGACCGGGAGTCGCTCGCCGAGACCCTCCACTCGCTGCCCGCCGGCGTCACCGGCGCGCTGGTCCGGGTCGGCGGCCAGGACGCCCGGTGGCGCGGCACCTCGGGGGAGGACGTGCCGGCGAGCGCCCGGTTCCGGATCGGCAGCGTCACCAAGGTGTTCACCGCGACGGTGCTGCTCCAGCTCGCCGGCGAGGGCAGGGTCGACCTGGACGGCACCGTCCAGCAGTACCTGCCCGGACTGCTGCCGGCCGGCTACCCGCCGGTCACCGTACGGCAGTTGCTCAACCACACCAGCGGCCTGCCCGGGGGCGGCGGGATGACCTCCGGGGACGGCAGCACGGCGTGGTTCGCCGCGCACAAGGCGGTCTCCTACAGCCCGCAGCAGGTGGTGGCGGACATGCTCACCCAGCCGAGGAGCTTCGAGCCCGGCGCCGCCCAGCAGTACAACGGCAACAACTACTTCGTCGCCGCACTGGTGATCGAGAAGGTCACCGGCGACGACTACGCCGACCAGGTGCGGCGGCGCATCACCGGCCCGCTCGGCCTGCACGCCACCTACGTCCCGGCCGCCGACGACCTGACCATCCGCGGCCCGCACGCCACCGGCTACGTGGACGTCCGGAACGCCGACGGCAGCACCGCCCGGGTGGACGTCACCGAGCAGAGCCCGTACCCGTGGGCCGAGGGCGGCATGATCTCCTCCACCGCGGACCTGGAGCGGTTCTTCGAGGCGCTCTACCGCGGCCGGCTGCTGCCGCCCGCCCAGCAGGCCGAGGTGTTCGCCGTCCCGGAGCTGCCGAACGACCACAACAAGAACTGCGAGATCGGCCCGACCGCCGGGCACGCCTGCTACAGCACGGCCGGCCTGCTGCGCACCGTCCTGCCGAACGGCACCGAGGTCTGGGGCAAGAACGGCTCCCGGCCCGGCTACACCACCGGCGTCTTCGCCACCCGCGACTTCTCCCGCAGCGTGGTCATCGGGCTCAACCCGACCGGCATCACCGGCGAGGAGTTCCCCACCTTGTGGAAGCTGGTGACCACCGGTTTCGGCTCCGGCCAGGCGTACGGGCAGCACTGAGCCCCGCCGCTCCCGGGCGACCGGAGCGGCCGAACCCGGTCGCGAGCGCCGCTGTCAGTGGGGTGCGCTACGTTCGTCGCGTTCACCAGGGCACACGGCAGGACGACGGGGGCGGGCGCACGATGGCCGACGTGATCACGGAGGAGCCGGTCGAGCTCCAACTGGAGCGGTACCGCACCGAGCTGACCGGCTACTGCTACCGCATGCTCGGCTCGGTCTTCGAGGCCGAGGACGCGGTGCAGGAGACCATGGTCCGCGCCTGGCGCGGGCACCGGGGCTTCGAGGGGCGGGCCGCGCTGCGCTCCTGGCTGTACCGAATAGCCACCAACGTCTGCCTGGACGCGCTGAACGGCCGCAACGGCCGGGCCCGACCGATGGACCTGGCCGGCCCGGTCACGGTGGCCGCCGCGCACGGCACCCAGCTGCCCGAGGTGACGTGGATCGGCCCGGCGCCGGACGGCCGGGTGCTGCCCGAGACGGGGGATCCGGCCGAGGTGGCCGCCCAGCGGGAGTCGGTGAAGCTGGCCTTCGTCGCCGTGCTCCAGCGGCTCGCGCCCCGGCAGCGGGCGGTGCTGATCCTGCGCGAGGTGCTCGGCTGGAAGGCCGCCGAGGTGGCCGAACTGCTCGGCGTCACGGTGGCCTCGGTCAACAGCGCGCTCCAGCGCGCCCGGGCGGTGCTCGCCACCGACGCCCCGGCGGTCCGGCCGGCCCCAGTGTTGGACGAGGACCACCGCGCGCTGCTGGACCGCTACGTCCGCGCCTTCGAGGCGTACGACATGGACGGCCTCGCCGCGCTGCTGCACGAGGACGTCACGCTCAACATGCCGCCGTTCTCGATGTGGCTGCGCGGGCAGGAGGAGATCCGCGACTGGATGCTGGGCCCCGGGCACGGCTGCCGCGGTTCCCGGCTGGTCCCGGTGACGGCCAACGGTGCCCGGGCCTTCGGCCAGTACCGGCCGAGCCCGGCGGGCGGGTACGAACCGTGGTCGCTGATCACGCTGGAGGTGTCAGGGGGCCGGATCACCGGGGTCACCAACTTCCTGGACACCGAGGCGCTCTTCCCGCTCTTCGGCCTCCCGCCCCGGCTGGCGGCCGAGTAGCTCCGCCAGGGCCGCGTCGCCCAGCGGGTCGTCGGCCATCGGGTCGTCGTCCAGCGGGGTGCCGTTCAGCGGGTCGTCGGCCAGTGGACCGTCCGGCCCCGGGAACAGCGCCGCGAGTCCGCTGAACACGAGCAGCTCCCGCAGCGGGCCGCTCGCGTTCAGCAGCACCACGCCCACCCGGTGCCGGGCGGCGGCCAGCCGGAGCCGGGCGAGGGCGTCGACGAGGGCGAGGTCGGGGGCGGTCAGCGCGCCCAGGTCACAGGTCAGTACGGCGTCGTACGGTGTGGTCCTCATGCGGGTTGGACCGTCGCGGCGCCGCCGACTCATCGGTCCGGGGGCGAATCCGCCGCTCGGGTCCGGTGTCCGGTGGCAGAGTGGGACGACCGAACCGCCCTGCCCCAGGAGAAGCACCGTGACGGCTGAGCCCTTGAAGTCCCGTGAGGAATGGCTGGCGTCCCTGCCCCGGATCTACGCGGCGGCGGGCTGCCTGCTGCGGGACGAGTCCGGCCGGATCCTGATCGTGAAGGCCGGGTACCGCGAGCACTGGCAGTTCCCGGGCGGCACGATCGACCTCGGCGAGGGCCCGGTCGAGTGCGCCGCGCGGGAACTGGAGGAGGAGACCGGGATCGTCCAGGAGGCGGGCGACCTGCTGGCCATCTCCTGGACCCACGCCTCGGCCGAACTCGACCACCCCGCCCAGCACTTCATGTTCGACTTTGGCACCGTCCCGGACGGCACCCCCGTGACCGTCCCGGCCGGTGAGCTGGACGACTACCGCTGGGCCGCCGTCGAGGAGGCGCTGGACCTGCTCGGCCCGGCCCGTTCGGCCCGGCTGCGGGCGGCGCTGGAGGCGGCGGCCGACGGTCGGGTCCGTATCGTCACCACCCACGTCTCCGGCTTCTGATCCGACTGCCGACCCGGGTTCCGCGCCGGGTTCTGCGCCGGGGTCCGAGCCGGGTTCTGGGCGGAAGTGCCCTGCGTCGGGCGGGAGTTCCGTCCGGCGCAGGGCTCCGGCGGCTCACTGCTGAGGATCGGACTCCGTGTTCCGGGCGGCGATGACGGCGGCGATCGCCTCCGCGACGAAGGTCTCCGCCTCCGACTTGTCGACCTTCAGCCCGGCCAGCACGCCCTGGCCGTTCTCCTGCTCCAGCAGCGCGAGCAGGATGTGCTCGGTGCCGACGTAGTTGTGCCCGAGCTTGAGCGCCTCGCGGAAGGTCAGTTCCAGCGCCTTCTTGCTCTCGGCGTCGAACGGGATCAGTGCGGGCAGTTCGTCGGCGGCGGCCGGCAGGGCGGCGGCGGCCACCGCCCGCAGGGCCTCCGGGGTGACGCCCTGGGCGGCGAGCGCCTTCGCGCCGATGCCCTCGGGCTCGGTGATCAGGCCGAGCAGCAGGTGCTCCGTGGTGATCTCGGGGTTGCCCGCCTTGCGGGCCTCCTCCTGTGAGGCCACCACGACCTTGCGGGCCCGGGGGGTGAACCGGCTGAAGCCCTGGCTGGGGTCGAGGTCGTTGGGGGTGCCCGGGTCCTTGGGGACGAAGCGCTTCTGGGCGGCCTGCTTGCTGACGCCCATGCTGCGGCCGATGTCGGTCCAGGACGCGCCGGAGCGGCGGGCCTGGTCGACGAAGTGGCCGATGAGGTGGTCGGCGAGGTCGCCGAGGTGGTCGGCGGCGATGACCGCGTCGGAGAGCTGGTCGAGCGCGTCGGGGTGGACCTTCTTGATCGCGGCGATCAGGTCGTCGAGGCGCAGCGGAGTGCTGTTGGGAACAACGGGATTCTCCATGCGTCAACCGTAGGTTGTCGATCCGGGGATCGTCAACCATCGGTTGACGCTATTCGCGGGCGGTGTTCCGGCGTCCTCAGGCGTCCGGCAGAAGCCGCCGTCGGACGGCGGCGATCCGCTCGGGCGCGACACCCGCCGCGAGCAGGTAGCCGTCCGGGTCGAACCCGTCGAGCGCCGCCGCCAGCGCGGCCTCGGCGGTGGTCCCGGCCTCGGCGAGCGCCGCGTCGATCCGGCGGAACGGGTCCGGCAGGCCCAGCATCCCGTACAGCGGGCGGATGTTGGGGCCGCTCAGCAGGTAGTCCCCGGCGATCGCGTCCCGGTCGACCCCGGCCAGGGCGAGCAGCAGCAGGGCGGCCAGGCCGGTGCGGTCACGGCCGGCGCCGCAGTGCACGACCACGCCGCCGGGGCGGGCGCCGGCGATCGCGGAGACCAGCGCGGCGGCGGCGTGCGGGCAGTGGTCCAGGTACGGGCGGAGCGCGAGCGGGGTGCCGTCCAGCTGTCCGTGGGCCTCCCACCAGGCGGGGCCGGCCAGCTCGTCCAGCGGGACGCGGATCAGCTCGACGTCGTCGGGGAGCGGGAGGAGCGGCTTGTACTCCTCGGCGTTGCGCAGGTCGACCACGGTACGGACGCCGTGGTCGAGGAGGGCGTCCCAGCCCTCGGCGGTGAGGCGGTCCAGGTTGTCCGCCCGGACTATCGCGCCCCGGGCGGTGGGCCGGCCGGAGGCGGTGGGCAGTCCGCCCAGGTCGCGGACGTTCAGGCAGCCGTCCCAGACGAGCGTGCGGTCCTCGGTACTGCTCGGCGCGTGCGTCGTCCGGTTCATGGGGCTCCCCGTTTCCTCGTCGGGGGTCCCGTTACCCCCTCGTTATGAACGACTCCCGGGAGATCCGGATGGTTCCTCGCTGTTCGAGTCCTCGGAACCGGCTGTTCAGAGAAGGAGGCGGGAGGAGCGGCCGCCCGCTCAGGCGGCGGTCGGGGCCTCGGCCTCGGCGCCGACCAGCCGCTCCATCGGCTCGACCGCGATCTGACCGAGCATCGAACCGCCCACGATCGCGCCGATCAGGAAGACGGTGGACAGCCAGGCCATGGTCGACACCGGCAGGGTGAAGGCGCCGACCACCCGGGCCGCGCACTCGGCGAGCAGCGCGGTGCCCCAGATGGCCGAGAACAGGCGCTCGTGGCGGTGGAAGGCCCGCGACCCGGCCGCCTGGCCCTCGACCAGGCGCTGCCAGGCGGCGGCACGCTCCCGTCGGCCCTTGGTGACGAAGGGCATCAGCATCGGGGTCATCACCGGCCGGCCGATCAGCGCGGAGACCAGGATCGCCACCGCCACGGTGCCGCTCAGCCCGCCGTCCTTGGCGATCATCATCCGGGCGTCGCCGGTGACGAAGGTCAGCGCCAGGCCCGCCAGGTTGACGGCCAGCATCAGGGAGGCCCACAGGTTGAGCCTGCGCTCGGACAGCAGGCCGAGGACGGTCCGGGCGGCCGGGAAGGCGGTGCTCCAGGCCAGTGCGGCGAACTCGCTCAGGCCGAGGGCCGAGTGCAGCAGGTAGTAGCCGGCCAGCGGGGCGACCACGTCGAGGGCGAGCGGGCGGAGCCCGGAGACCAGCGGGTTGGGGGCCTTGGCGTGGGCGGCGCCGGTGGCGGTGCCGGTGACGGCGGCGATCGGGGCGGCGACCGGGGAGGCGACGGTGCTGGTGACGGCGGCGGCACTGACGGTCTGGCTCACGGTGGGTTCCTCCCCGGCTGGTGGCCGCGGGCCACTGCCCGCGTCGTGCCTCCAGTCTTTCCGTCCGACCCTCCGTCAGAGCAGTGCCGTCCGTTGCGTCATCCGCGTGACAGTTGTCATGGTGAGCGCCGTGACACCGCCTCCGACCTGCGGCTTTCCGCTCCCGGGCGGCCCTAGTCCTCGGCGGGGAAGGTCCACAGCTCGCGGCCCAGGGTGTCCAGGCAGCGGACGGTGCGGAAGCGCTCGTCCCCGGCGGACAGGAAGCCCCGCGCGACGCCCGCCAGGACGGTCCGGGCGACGCCGTCGCCCCGGGTCCAGGCGCCGGTCAGCAGCAGGGCCTTGTCGGCCAGCTCGGCGCGCCGCACCCGGGCCACCGAGGCGGCCTCCAGCGCGGCGTTGACCGTCTCCAGCTCGGTGGGGAGGAGGTACGTCTCGCCGGTGGGAGCGCGGTCCGCCTCGGCCCGGCGCCGCAGTTCGGGCAGGCCGTAGTGGCGGACGGCGGCGACGGCGTCGTCCAGCGGGAGCTGCCAGCGCGGCCCGGGCAGGACCTCCCACCAGACGTCCTCGCCGACCGGCAGCACCTCGCCGATCCTGGCCCGCCAGGTCTCGAAGCCGTACCAGGTGCGCGGGTCGGGCCGGTGGCCGGGGAGGTCGGCGACGGTCCAGTCGGTGCGGCGGACCACGCTGAGGTCGAAGGTGAAGGGCACCCGGTCGGCGGCGGGGCGCTCGACCAGGCCGAGCAGCAGCCAGTGGGTCTCGTCCGGCAGGCTGAAGGTCCGGCGCCACCCGGTGAGGCCCAGGGCGCGCAGGGCGGGGGCGAGGTGCTCGCGCAGGCCCTTCGCGTGGAGCTCGCGGAGCTCGTGGGCGGTCGTCATCGCGGTCTTTCCCTGCTGGTCGGGCTGCCGGTGGAGGGCGTCGGCGGTGCCGGCTCCCTGCCGGGCCGGCCGGTGGCGGTCCCCGGCGCGGCGGCTCGTACCGCCGGGGAGGGGCGCGCGACCGGGGCCCGCACGGGTCGTGCGTGCGCCCTCGGGCACGGCTGGGCCGGGTGGCGGGCCGGGTGCGTCGGCGGACCCGGCGTCCGGGGCGTCGGCGGCCCGGACTGCTTCGCCTACCGACAACGTAGGCCGGGCGGGCCCCTTCGGGCCGTGGGCGAACGGCAGCAGTCCTCGGGACCTTGGCCCCGGCCGGACCGGTCCTTCGGCCGGAGCCGAAGTGTTCGCCCGAATGGCGCATCATGTGGCGGGTGCAGAGTGCAGAGCGCCCCGGAGCGGGCACCGACGGCCCCGTCGGCCGGTCCGGACCAGTACCACCCGCCGGCCTGCCACCGGGCCCGGCGGCCGCCGCTCCCCCCGATCTGACGGAGGCGGTGCGGGCCGCGCAGGGCGGGGACGAGGAGGCGTTCCGGCTGCTGTTCCGGACCGTCCAGCCGGGCCTGCTGCGCTACCTGCGGGTGCTGGTCGGCGGTCGGCCGGAGGGTGCCCAGGACGCCGAGGACATCGCCTCCGAGGCCTGGCTGCAGATCGCCCGCGACCTGCGCGGCTTCTCCGGCGACGGGGACGGCTTCCGCGGCTGGGCCGCCACCATCGCCCGCCACCGCGCCCTCGACCACCTGCGCGCCCGGCGCCGCCGTCCGGTCGCCGACCTGCCCTTCGAGCAGCTGGTCGAGCTGGCGGCGGGGGACGACACGGCGCGGGCGGCGCTGGCCACGGTCGGCACCGCCGACGCGCTGGCCCTGATCTCCCGGCTGCCGCGCGACCAGGCCGAGGCCGTGCTGCTGCGGGTGGTCATGGAGCTGGACGCGGAGAGCGCCGCCCGGGTGCTCGGCAAGCGGGCCGGCAGCGTCCGGATGGCCGCCCACCGGGGGCTGCGGCGGCTGGCCAAGCTGGTCGAGCCGCTCGCGTCCGGGGGCGGCATCCCGGCGGCCCGGAGCGGCGAGGCGGCGGCCCGGGGCGGCGGGGTGACGGGCGGCGCCGGAGCCGGAACGGCCGAGGGAACGGTGGACGGAACGGCGGACACGGCGGCGGCCGGAGTGGGCGCGGGCGAGGCCGCCGGGCGACCCGCGGGGAAAGCCGCGAAAAAAAGTTCTCCGCAGGGTGTGACAGAACGCCGGGCCGCGACGCTGAAGGACATGAGATGAGCACCAACCGATCCCGTCGGATCGACCGTGATGCCGCCGAGCAGCTGCTCGGTGGTGCCGTGGGCGGCCCGTCGGCCGGGCAGGACGCCTCGCTCACCGGACCGGACGGCGGTCCCGGGCAGCTCGCCCGGGTGCTCGCCGCGGCCGCCGCCCCCGCGACGGCCGGCGAACTGGCCGGGGAGGAGGCCGCCCTGGCCGCGTTCCGGGAGGCGAGTCTCACGCCCGACCCGACAGTGACCCCCGTCCGGAGACGATCGATGGCAACCGCCGCGCTGGCCAGGGCCTTCAGCACGAAGGCCACCGCCGTCGTGCTCGGCGCCACCGCGCTGTGCGGTGTCGCCGTCGCCGCCGGCACCGGCAACCTGCCGTCCGCCCTGGGCGGTGGCCCGTCCGCGCCGGAGCACACGCTCGCCGGCCAGGACGCGGCCACCGGCCCCGCGGCGGGCTCGCCCACTGCCGGACCGTCCGCGGGTGCGGCCCCGTACGGTGCCGTGGCGTCCGGCTCCGCCCGTCCGTCCGGCAGTGCCTCCGCCGGACCGCAGGCGGTCGTCCCGTCCGACCCCGCGACGCCCGGCACCCCCTCCGCCGAGAGGCGCGGCGGCCGTTCGGCCGTCCCGCCCGCACTGCTCGGCCTCTGCACCGGCTTCACCGACCGTACGGCCAAGGGCGACCGCCCGGCCCGGCTGGTCGGCGATCCGCTGTACGGCCCGCTGGTCACGGCGGCCGGCGGCGCGGACCGGGTGGCGGACTACTGCGAGGCCGCGCTCGACGACGAGGACGGCGACCACCAGGGCGCCGGCACCCCGACGGGCGACCCCGGCCGCGGCGGCACCGGCAAGGGGAACGGCAGCGCCAACAGCGGCGGCAACGGCAACGCCAACGGCAACGCCAACAGCGGTGGCAACGGAGGCAATGCCGACGGCAACGCCAATGGCAATGCCAACGGAGGCCGTGGCAACGCCACCAGCGGCGGCAACGGCGAGGACGGCGGCGGCAGCGGGACCAGACCGGGCAAGCCCGGCGTGACCGTGCCCCCGCCACCGGGCGCCGTCCCCCCGTCGGACGTCCGCCCGAGCAGGTCCGCCCGGCCCGGGAACGAGCAGTAGGCCGGGAGGCACCCCCCCAGGACTCCGGGTGGGCGGCGAGCGACTCCCCCCGGGCTCGCCGCCCACCCGGAACAGCACCACCCGAAGTACCGCACCACCCGCAGGAAGCAGTACCACCCGAAGACCCCGGGTGGCCGGTCGGCTCCCCCGTGCCAACCGGCCGCCCGGCCGGCTCCGGCCGGACCGGTAGGCGCACCCCGGACGCGCCTCCGGCCCGGCCGGCCCGGAAACATGCGGCCCGCCCTCCCGCAGTCAGGGCGGGCCGCACCCCCGTGCCGGCGGCCGGGGGACCGCTGCCCGGTCCCCCGACCGCCACCCTCCGCCCCCGGCGGACCCGCTCGGCGGTGCGGCTATCGTGCACGGGTGCACGAGGCGGCCCGGGACCCCGGGGCCAGGGCACGTGAGGGGAGCTCCAGGTGATCGGACGGGCGCTGAACGGGCGTTACGAACTCGTCGGGATACTCGGCGTCGGCGGCATGGCGACCGTCTGGCGCGGGGTGGACCGGGTGCTGGGCCGTCAGGTGGCCGTCAAGGTCCTCAACGGCGGCCTCGCCGACGACCCCCGCTTCGCCGAGCGCTTCAGCCGCGAGGCCCAGCACGCGGCCATGCTGGTGCACCCGAGGATCGTCATGGTCTTCGACTCGGGCGTGGACCAGGGCACCCCGTTCATCGTCATGGAGCTGGTCACCGGCCGTTCGCTGGCCGCCCTGCTGGCGGAGCAGCAGGTCCTGCCGGTGGAGCGCGCGGTCGGCATCGCGGCGGCGGTCTGCGAGGCGCTGTCGGTCGCGCACGCGGCCGGGCTGGTGCACCGGGACATCAAGCCCGGGAACATCATGATCACCGACGACGGCGGGGTGAAGGTCGTCGACTTCGGCATCGCCCGAGCCGGCTCCTCCAGCAACCTGACCCAGACCGCGAGCGTGCTCGGCACGGCCGCCTACCTCTCGCCCGAGCAGGCCACCGCCTCGGCGCTGGACGGCCGGACCGACCTGTACGCGGTCGGCTGCGTGCTCACCGAGATGCTCACCGGCGCGACCCCGTTCACCGCCGAGACCCCGGTGGCGATCGCCTTCAAGCACGTCAGCGAGCAGCCGCTGCCGCCCTCCGTCCGGCGCCCCGGCCTGCCGCCCGCACTGGACGCGGCGGTGCTGCGGCTGCTGGCCAAGAACCCGGCGGACCGTCCGGCCGACGCGGCCGCCGCCCGGGCCGAACTCCTCGGCACGGTACCGGGACTGATGGTCGGGGACCCGACGGCGGAACTGCTCGCGAACACCGCCGGCGCCGCCACCCAGTTGCTGCCGCCCGTGCCCTTCTCCCCGCCGTCGAACCAGCCGTACCAGCCGAACCAGCTGAGTCAACCGAACCAGCTGGGCCAGCCGGACCAGCAGCACACCACCCTGCTGCCGCCCCAACCCCCGGCCGCCACCTCGGTGATGGCGCCGATACCCGGCCCGGTCCCCGCCCCGATGCGCGCCCCGGCGCCCGCCCCCGCCGCCGGGCCCGCGCCCGCCCGCGGCCGCCGAAAGCCGCTGGTGCTCGGGGCGTTGGGCGTGGCGGGCCTGGCCGGCGTCACGGCGCTGGCCCTGACCGCCTTCGACGAGCCGGCCGGCAACGCGGCCGCCGCCAAACCGGCCGCGGCCACCGCCCCCACCACCCCCGCCGGTTCGGCCGCGACGCCCACCCAGAAGGCCTCCCCGACCGCGACCTCGGCGGCCCCCACCACCCCCTCGGCGCCCCCGTCCGCGCCCCCGGCCCCCACCCAGGCCGTCCCGCGCAACCAGCCCGCCGCGCTGCAGATCCAGGCCTTCCGCCAGGCCGTCGCCCAGGCCCAGGTCGGCAAGGAGCGGGACAAGCAGGCGGAGCTGCTCAGGATCCTCGACACCACCGCCGCCCGCCTCAACGAGGGCAACCCGGACGACGCCGCGCAGGAGCTCAAGGACGCCCAGAAGGTGATCCGGGACATGGGCAAGAAGCACGCCGTCGACGTCCCCACCTACGCCAACTGGAACGCCCGCCTCTCCGCCCTGTACGCCACCCTCCACACCACCGCCGACTTCCAGGACGACTGACGGGCCGCCACGATGGCGGTGTGCCGACGCTCGGTACCGTCGCCCTCGGCGCCGAGCGCGTCGACTGGAAGCGCTACCCCGAGGACCCGGACTTCGTGGTCCTGGCCGACACCGAGGGCGATCGCTTCCGCGTGATCGACGCCAGCCGATCCTGAGCCCACAGTGTTGTCCACAGCCTGTGGACAACACTGTGCGGCAACTGGTCCGTACGTCGGGCCGGTTCAGCCCCGCTCGCGGATCCTGCGTTCGACGTTGCCGCGGATCGCCCGGGAGGCCGTTCCGGCGGCCGCCGCGAGGAAGACGAAGTTGTACCCGATCTGGAGCACCACCACGAGCCGTGCGGTCTGCCCGGCCGGGGTGATGTCGCCGTAGCCCACCGTCGCCATCGTCACGACGGTGAAGTAGAGCGCGTCCAGCCGGGTCTCCAGTCCGGCGAACTCCGCCTTGTGGGCGCCCAGGACGTAGTACGTGGCCGCGAAGATGGTCAGCGCCAGGAAGATCAGGAAGGCCAGCCAGAGCACCGGCTGCCTGGCCGTCCCCCGCATCACCCCGACGATCTTGGCGAGCATCAGCCAGGTCAGCCCGACCAGCGCCCCCGCGAACACCAGCCAGCTCAGCAGCGGCCGGCGCTCGCCCAGCAACTGCAGTGGCAGCAGGAAGTACCCGAGCATCAGCAGCGTGGACGCGCCGAGCAGCCAGGACCAGGCCCGCAGGTCGGCGGGCGGCGGCAGCGGGTTCTCGGACATCCCGCTCAGCCTCGGCCACCGCACCCTCCGGCGCGCGTCGGACTGCTCCGCTCAGGCCAAGCCCGGTGCCCGGGCGGGCCGGCCCGCTCAGGCCGGGGCCCGGGTTCCTTCCCCGGGCCGCCCCGGCTCGTCCAGCAGCTCCAGCACCGCCAGGACGGCGACCAGCCCGAGCGCCAGACAGAGCGTCACCAGCACCGTCGGGTAGCTCCACAGGACGAAGGCCAGCGCCGCGAGCGCCACCGCCAGCCAGCCGAGCGGGGCCTTCCAGCGGTGGACGAACCGGCCGACCGGCCCGAGCCGCAGCCCGGACCGTCCGGCCACCCGCCGTACCGCGCCCAGCCCGGCGCGCCAGCCGCCCCGGACGGCGCGTGCCCAGCGCCCGGGGCCGATGACCCAGGCTCCGAGCGCGACCAGCAGGCCGAGGGTGACCACCACCCGGACGGCCGAGCGCAGGTACCGCACCAGGGTGTCGTACACCGCCTGGGCGACGGCCTGGTCGACGTCGGCGGGGAGCCGGTCCAGGTAGACGGCCCGGAACACGCTCAGCCCGATGCCCAGCAGCAGCGCACCGCCCGCCATGCCGAGGGCCGTCGTCACCACCGCCTGGCGTCTCCGGGCCGCGAGCAGCACCCCGCCGAGCGCGCAGGCGCCGGCCAGCACCGGGACCCAGAAGCCGGCCAGGTCCAGTACCCGCAGGGCGGTGCGGACCTTGGGGATGGCGTCGGACTGCACCAGCGGGTACGAGGTGTGGATCTCCGGGATCCGGGAGGCCAGCGGGACGCCCTGGTCGACCAGCGCGGACTTCACCCGGGCGATCACCGGGGCGAGGTCCAGCACCACGGTGTCGTTGCGGACCTCGACGGCGCCGCCGCCCTGTCCGGTCACCATCTTCTCCAGGGCGGCGTGCGCGTTCCGGTTGACCTCCGTCCAGAGGGCGACGAAGGCGTCGCTGTCCACGAGCCGGGCGACCTGGGTGTGGACGAGGCCGCTGAGTCCGTCGGTCAGGGCCTGGCCGATGCCGCCCAGCAGGGCGCCGAGCTGGGGCCGGTCGGCCGGGGCGAGGCCGTCGAGCAGCGAGTCGAGCGGGAGCTGCTTCACGATCTCGGCGGTCACCCGGTCGGTGACGGCCGTCTTGATCCGGGGGTCCCTGGCCAGCGGGGCCATCGTCGCGAGGTAGCGGTCGGTGTCGCTGATCTGGGACCTCGCCCAGAAGGCGAGGGCGCTGAGCGGGGTGAGCACGCAGGCGAGGACGATCAGCAGGGCGGCGAGGAAGGAGCGCACCCGGTGCCGGGGCGGCGGACGGTCCGTCGGGTGCGGCGCCGGGCCGGTCGCCAACTGTCGGGCGAGCCGTGCCTCCTGGGCCTCGACGGCGCTCAGCCGGGCCCGCAGCTCGGCCAGCTCGTCGCCGGGCCGGTCGGTCGGCATGCCGGGACTCCGTTCCTCCGGGGGTGCAATCCAGGGGACAACGGATCAGATCGGACGGCCAGTCGGGAGGCGCGGTGGTGGGAACGGCCCCGCGACCAGCCCCTGTGCGGGCCCGCGAACGGCCCCGCGAACGGCCCGGAACGGCGGAAAGCCCCTGGTGGGGTCACCAGGGGCTTTCCGGAGGAGAAAGGAGGATCAGGCGGTCGTCTCGGGCCGCTTGGTCTCGGTGGCCTTGGTCACGTTGGTCGGCGTGACGGCCGGGCGGTCGGCGCTCTGCTGGGGAGCGGCGGTGCTCTGCGCGGTACCGGCGGCAGCGGCGTCCGCCGGGGTGTCGTCCTCGCGCATGGCCTTCGTCTCGGCCTTCAGGATGCGCATGGACTTGCCCAGACCACGGGCCATCTCGGGCAGCTTCTTCGATCCGAACAGCAGGATGACGACCGCCAGCACCACGAGAATGTGCCAGGGCTCAAGACCGTTCCGCAGCATCCCTGGCCACCGGTCCCTTCTTGTCTAGAGTCGTGGCGGGCGCCAGCGCCCGTGTTGGCCAGTATGCCTGGCCATGACGGAGAACGGATACACCAGCTGGGAAACGCTGGCCAAAAACCAGGTGCCGTTCGAGCGGATCGCGAGCGCCGCGCCGTCCACCTGGCCGAATGCGGGTGCCGAAGCTCACACCCGCCGACCGCTCCGCTCCGATCGGTATCCGATCAGTAGATGAACGGCACCAGACGCTTCGACACCCGGCGGTACTCCGCGTACTCGCTCCCGAGGGCGTCCAGCAGCAGGCGCTCCTCGGCGGAGATCCGCCAGCCGTACGCGGCGAGCAGCAGGGCCGCGACCACCAGGGTGGCGGCCCAGCCGCCGGTGCCGACCGCGTAGCCGACCCAGACCAGCAGGCTGCCGGCGTAGCCGGGGTGCCGGATCAGCCGGTACGGGCCGGTGCGGACCACGCGCTGGGTGTCCACGGTGCGCAGGGTGCGGGTGTAGTAGCGGCCCAGGGTGCGCATGCCCCAGGCCCGCAGCGCCAGCCCGGCGGCCACCGCGGCCACCCCGAACCAGCGGGCCCAGCTGGGCAGTTCGCCGACCGCGGTGCGGTCGAACAGCACCACGGCCAGGACGGAGAGGGCGTAGCAGCCGAGCAGCAGCCGGGTCGACCCGCGGTCGCCGCGGTCGGCGTGCCAGCTGCCGGCGGAGGCGTCCTCGCGCCGGCGCAGCAGCAGCTCGTAGGCGATCCAGCAGAGGAGGCCGAGGAGGGAGAGGAGGGCGGGCAGGGACATGAGGGGCTCCCGGCGGTCGGGTCCGAGGTGTGCCTCCACGGTCCTCCCCGGCGGGCGGCCGGGGCACGCACCCGGGGGTGGACCCACCGCGGTCCACCCCCGGGTGGAGGCCGGGCGCGGGCGTCGCGCGGCGTTCGGGCGGGGTTCGGGGCGCGGAACGGCGGAGAGCCCCCGCCCGGGTGGGCGGGGGCTCTCGATGACTCGCGTGGATCGGGCCGGCCGGGTCAGACGGTGACGGGCTCCGGGGCGGGGGCGGGGGTGGCGGCCGGGAGGTGGCGCATCAGGCGGTAGGCCAGGGCCGCGGCGCCCAGGGCGAAGACCAGGCCGACCACGGCGGCGACGTGCAGGCCGTCGGTGAAGGCGGTGCGGGCGGTCTCCAGCAGGTCGGCGCCGAGCCGGCCGGGCAGGTGGGCGGCGACGGTGGCCGCGCCGCCGAGGGTGTCCTGGGCGGTCCGGGCGGCCTCGCCGTCGACGCCGGCCGGGAGGGCGCCGTCCAGCCGGTGGTGGTAGACGGCGGCGCCGGCCGCGCCGAGCAGGGCGATGCCGAGGGAGCTGCCGAGTTCGACGGCGGTCTCGGAGGTGGCGGAGGCGGCGCCGGCCTGCTCGACCGGGGCGGCGGAGACGACCATCTCGGCGGTCATCGTCATGGTGCCGACCGTCCCGGCGGCCAGCACGCCGGCCGCGGTGAGGACGAGTGCCAGCGGGGAGTGCGGGCCGACCTGGGTCATCATCGCGAAGCCCGCCGAGCCGACCAGGAAGCCGCCGCCCATCAGCACCGCCGGGCGGACCCGGCCGGCCAGCGCCGAGCTGACGCCGACCGCCGCGCCGACGCCCAGGCTCGGCACCAGCGACCAGAGCGAGGCGGTCAGCGGGCTCATGCCCTTGACCAGCTGGAGGTACTGGGAGGTGAAGAGCGCGAAGCCCATCATCGCGAACATCGCGATGCTGTTGACGCTGATCGCGCCGCTGAAGGTGCGGATCCGGAACAGGCCGAGGTCGAGCAGCGGGTTCGCGGCGGTGCGCTGGCGCTGGACGAAGGCGCCGGCCAGCAGGAGTCCGGCGGCGACGGCGAGCCCGGGCAGGAGGCTCCAGCCCTCGACGGCGATCGTCTTGACGCCGTAGACCAGCGGCAGGATCGCGGCCAGCGACAGCGCGGCGCCGAGCAGGTCGAAGCGGCCGGTGCGGCGGGTGGAACGGTACTCGGGGAGCAGGACGGGCGCGGTCAGCAGCACCAGGGCCATGACCGGGACGGCGAGCAGGAAGGCCGAGCCCCACCAGAAGTGCTCCAGCAGCAGGCCGCCGGCGACCGGGCCGAGGGTGGCCCCGGCGGTGAGGATGCCGCCCCAGGCGCCGAGCGCGATCTGCCGCTGCCTGGGGTCGTGGAACATCGTGCGGATCAGCGCGAGGGTCGAGGGCATCACGGTGGCCCCGGCGGCGCCGAGCACGGCGCGGGCCGCGATGAGCTGGCCGGCGTCGTGCGACCAGGCGGCCAGCAGCGAGGCGCCCGCGAAGCCGGCGGCGCCGATCATCAGCAGCCGGCGGCGGCCGATCCGGTCGCCCAGCGCGCCCATCGTGATGAGCAGCCCGGCCAGCAGGAACGAGTACATGTCCATGATCCACAGCTGCTGGGTGCCGCTCGGCGCCAGCGTGGTGGAGATGTACGGGACGGCGAAGAAGAGCACGCCCATGTCCATGGTGAGGACGAGGGTCGGGAGCAGGAGGACGGCCAGGCCGATCCATTCGCGACGGCCTGCGCGGCCGGTGGTTGCGGTCATGGGGAAGACGGTACGGATGTGTCAGACGCTTGTCTAGTACATATGTGCAAGACATCTGTTCAGTCCTTCCGTAGGATCGGGGCATGGGAAACCGCGAAGACCTGATGGCCGGCGCCAAGCGCTGCCTGTACGAGAAGGGCTACGGGCGCACCACCGCCCGTGACATCGCGACCGCCTCCGGCGTCAGCCTGGCCGCGATCGGCTACCACTTCGGCTCGAAGGAGACGCTGCTCAACGCGGCGATGATCGAGGCGATCGGGGAGATGGGGGAGGCGCTCGGCGCGGTGGTGATCGCCGCCAACCAGGTGTCGGACGACCCGGAGGTGCGCTTCGCGGCGGTCTGGGACGGGCTGCGGGAGGTCTTCGTCGAGCACCGCGGGCTCTGGGCGGCCCAGTTCGAGGCGCTCGCCCAGGCCGGGCACGCCCCCGAGCTGGCGCAGGCCTTCGCGGCGGCGCAGAAGGAGGGCCGGCTCGGCCTCGCCGCGGTGTTCCGGGGGCTGCCCGAGGTGCCGGACACCGAGGAGGAGGTCGCCCTCGGGAGCTTCTACCAGACCCTGCTGGCCGGTTACTGCGCCCAGTGGCTGGCCGCGCCCGAACTCGCGCCCAGCGGGCAGGACTTCCTGCGCGGGCTGCGGCTGGTCAGCGACAGTGTGTTCAACCCCGTGCGGCCGTAGGGAACGTCCCGCCCGTGGGGTGCGCCCCGCCCGTGGGGAGCGCCCCGCGCGCCCGTAGCGGGTGTTCCGCCGCCCGCTACGCGGTGACGGCGGTCAGCAGCACCACCGAGTCGACGTGCGCCAGCAGCCCGTGCCGCTCCTGCGGGACGGGCTCCAGGCGGCCGGCCGCCAGTTCCAGCCGCCGGCCGGCGATGGTCAGCGAGACCCGGCCGCGCAGCACCTGGACGCTGCCCGCGGTGGGCGGGTTGTGCTCGTCCAGCGCGGTGCCGGCGGTCAGCGCGATCACGGTCTGCCGCAGGATCCCGTCGTGCAGGACCAGGTGGGCGCTGCGCCCGTGCGGGCTCTCGGCCGCCCGGGCGGCGTGCTCCACGGCGAGCTGTTCGAGATCGGGCATCGCGCCTCCTCCTCGCTCCGGGCGCACTCCGTGTGCCCAGGGTCGCGGACGCCCGGGGGCCCCGCACCCGGAAGCGCTCCGCACCCCGGAAGGGCCCCGCATCCCGGAGCGGCCCGAGGTGCAGCCCCCGCCGACTGCCCGCATCGTGGAGGCATGGCGACCAACCAGATCTTCAACGGGCTTCAGGTCAACCGCTCGCTGCTGGCCGGCGGCGTGGTGCTCACCGGCGTCGGTTCGCTGCTCGGCGCGGCCGGCGCGGCGATGGTGTGCGCCGCGCTGTTCACCGCCGGCCGCGGCTGGCTGCGGAACCTGGAGACCGCTCCGACCGCGCTCGCCCAGCGGGCCCTGCACGACGCGAAGGTGGCGTCCTCGGCCGGCTGGGACGCCTGGCGCGCCCAGCACGGCTCGCCCAACTGAGCCGGTGCGGCTGTCGGGCCGGGTGCGGCGGGTCACGCCTTCGGGTGGCCCGCCGCACCCGGCCCGAACGGCCCGAACGGCCCGAACGACCCGAACGGCCCTACAGCCCGAGCGACTTGGCGATGATGCTGCGCATGACCTCGCTGGTGCCGCCGTAGATCCGGAACACCCGGTTGTCGGTGTAGAGCCGGGCGATCGGGTACTCCAGGATGTAGCCGTAACCGCCGTGCAGCTGGAGGCACTTGTCGATCACGGTGGAGGCCGACTCGGTGCAGAACAGCTTCGCCGCGGCCGCGTCCGCGACGGTCAGCTCGCCGTCCTGGTACAGCTCCAGCGCCCGGTCCACCATCGACTGCTGCGCCACCACCTGGGCCTCGCAGTCGGCCAGGGTGAACTTGGTGTTCTGGAACTCGGCCACCGCCTTGCCGAACACCTTGCGGTCCTTGACGTACTGCACCGCGAACCGCACCGCCGCCGCGGACGCCGCGTAGGCGCCGACGGCGATCGCCAGCCGCTCCTGCACCAGGTTGTGGGTCAGGTAGGAGAAGGCCCGGCCCTCCTCGCCGAGCAGGTTCTCCACCGGCACCCGGACGTCGCTGAACGCCAGCTCGGCGGTGTCCGAGGTGCGCAGGCCGATCTTCTGCAGCTTGCGGCCGACGGTGTAGCCCGCGGAGGAGGTGTCCACGCAGAGGATGGACAGCCCGGCCCGGCGGTTCTCCGGGTCGTACGGGGCGGTGCGGCAGACCACCAGGACGAGGTCGGCCAGCACGCCGCCGGTGATGAAGGTCTTGGCGCCGTTCAGGACGTAGTGGGTGCCGTCCTCGGAGAGCCGCGCGGTGGTGGTGATGCCCGCGAGGTCGGAGCCGGCGCCCGGCTCGGTCATCGCGATCGCGGTCATGATGTCGCCGGAGACGAAGCCGGGCAGCCAGCGCCGCTTCTGCTCCTCGGTGGCGTACTCCAGCAGGTACGGCAGCACCAGGCCGGTGTGCACGCCCGAGGAGCCGAAGCTGACGCCCGCCCGGGCGGTCTCCTCGGCGACCACCGCCTGGTACTTGAACCCGCTCTCGCCCGCGCCGCCGTACTCCTCCGGCACCTCGATGCCGTAGACGCCGAGCGCGCCGAGCTGCCGGTAGAAGTCGCGCGGCGGGTGGCCCTCGGCCTCCCAGCTCTCGTAGACCGGGACGACCTCGTTGGCGATGAAGTCCCGGATGGTCTCCCGGAAGGCCTCGTGGTCCTCGTTGAACACGGTGCGGCGCACGGCGGCGCTCCCTTCGACGGCACCGGCCGGGGCTGCCGGCCGGGGCGGAACGTGCCTGGTGATGGCCCCACAAGTTAATCCGGGGTAGCTTCGACTGTCCAGCGTCCGAAGGCTATTGGAGCACGGGCGGCGGAGGCGGCAAGTGAATCATTGCTAGCCTGCTGGGAGTGTCCGGGGAGACAGCGGGGAGGCGCGCCATGGTGGTCCGACGGCCGCCCGGGCGGCGCGCCCAGATCCTGGCCGTGGCCGCCGACCGCTTCCACCGCAGCGGCTACCACCAGGTCTCGATGACCGAGGTCGCCGCCGGTGTCGGCATCACCGCGCCCGCGCTCTACCGGCACTTCCGCGGCAAGCCCGAACTGCTCGACCGCGCCGTCCGGTTGGGCCTGGACGCGCTCGCCGAGGGCCTGCGCCCGGCCCGCACCACCGCCGACCTCGGGGCCGCGCTGGCCGCCGTCGCGGTCGGCCACCGTCCGCTCGGCACCCTGGTGCAGCGCGACGCCCGGCTGCTGCCGCCGGCCCGGCGGGCGGCGCTGCGCCGCGAGCTGCGCGCGGACGTCACCCTGATGGTCGCCGTGCTGCGCGCGGAACGGCCGGAACTCGCCGTCGGGGACGCCGAGTTGCTCTGCTGGTCGGCGCTCTCGGCCTGCGCCGGGCTCTCCTACCAGTCGGCGGCGCCGCAGCCCCGACGGGCCGAGGCGCTGCTGCGCGAGGTGGTCGCGGCCGTCCTCGCGGTCTCCCCGGGCGGTACGGCCGCGGGGTCCGGCGCCGTGGCCGAGCCGCGGCCGACGCCGGAGCCCGGGGCGCGGGCGCGCCGGGAGGAACTGCTCGCGGCGGCCGTACGGCTGTTCCACCAGCGCGGCTTCGACAACGTCAGCACCGACCAGCTCGGCGCCGCCGTCGGCATCTCCGGCCCCAGCGTGTACCGGCACTTCGACAGCAAGGCCGAGCTGCTCGCCGCCTCGCTGGTGCGCAGCCGCGAGCGGCTCTGGCACGAGGTGGACGGCGCGATCGCGGCCGCCGCCGGGCCCGGGGCGGCGCTCGACGCCGGGCTGGGCGCGTACGTCGACTTCGCGCTGCGCAACGGGGACTACCTGGGCGCGATGCTCAGCGAGACGGAGCGGCTGGCCCCGCCCGACCGCCGGGCCGCGGTGGACTTCCGGCGGGACTTCCTGCGCACCTGGGTCGGACTGCTGCGGCAGGTGCGTCCCGGGTGCGACGCGGCGGCCGCCCGGATCCGGGTGCACGCGCTGTTCGCGCTGGTCAACGACGGGGTGCGGAACCGTCCGCACAACGCCCGGCCGGACCTCGGGGACTGCCTGCTGCGGCTCGGCCGGGCGGTGCTGGGGCTCTCCTGACCGAGGCTCCCCCGGGGCGAGTCGGTGGCGGGGCCTAGTAGAGGACGTGCGGGTAGTAGACCTGCGCGTCGACGCCGCGGTCGCGCCGGGGAGCGTCGCGCCGGAGGGACTTGTGCTGGACGGTGTTGCCCTGGTCGGCGCTGACCGTCCCGCCGTTGCCCGTCACCGCGACGCCGTTGTTCTGGTTGCCCGCACCCGAACCGGTGGCCGTCTGCTGGGTGTTGACCACATTGCCGTGGACGGTGCCGATGATGTTGCCGGAGCCGGAGTCGCTCACCACGCTGCCGTTGGAACGGTCGCTCGCACCGGCGCCGGAGCCGCTGTCGGCGTGCGCGGTGGCGGCACCGAGGCCGACGAGGAGGAGTGCCCCGAGGGCGGTGACGGCGGCGGCTGCGCGAATACGGGACACGCTGGTCTCCCTGGCGAGAAGCGAATGGTGGTGCTGCCTGGAGCGGCCGCCCCGGGGCGCCGGGACCTGGCGTCGCGCCTTCAGCATTCACCAGTGGGGTGGACGAACTCCACCGAACGGGTGGCAATTCCCCCGATGGTGGAGGGGTGGTCAATTCGACGTTGTCGAAGTTGACCGCATTCCGTCATTCCATCGGGAAGGCGTCGAGAAGAAAGAAATGGTCGCCAGATAGTCGCACTGGCACACTGAGGACCCATGTCTGATGGTGCCCCGCCCGAGTTCACCCCCGCCGAGGAGCTGCGCACGACCGAGGTCGATCTCGGCGGCCTGGTGAACGTCCTCGCCACCCACCTCTACTCCACCCCGCTGGTCGCCCTGCGCGAACTCGTCCAGAACGCCCACGACTCGCACACCCGCCGGCTCCTGGAGGACCCGGACGGCGACCACCGCCCGCTGATCCGGGTGCGCGCCGACGCCGCCCGGCGGACCGTCGCCATCGAGGACACCGGAGCCGGCCTCACCGAACCCGAGATCCACTCCTACCTGGCCACCGTCGGCACCGGCTACACCCGGATGCTGCGCGAACTGACCGGCAACCAGGAGCTGATCGGCGCCTTCGGCCTGGGCTTCCTCTCCGCCTTCTCGGTCGCCGACGAGGTCACCGTCACGACCACCTCGCACCGCGAGCCGGGGCTCGGCCACCGCTACCGCAGCCGCGGCGGCGAGCAGTACCAGGTCGAGCCGGTGCCCGCCCGGCCCCGGCCGGGCACGGTGGTCGAGCTGGCGCTCAAGGCCGAGCACGGCCACCTCGCCGACGAGGACGTCCTGCGCGACGTGCTCGGCCGCTACTGCGTGCTGCTGTCGGTCCCGGTGCACGTCGGCGAGGACGAGCGGCCGGTCAACTCGGTCGAGGTGCCCTGGCGCGGGCGTCCGGAGGGCGACCCGTACGCCGCCCGGATGCGCTTCGCCGCCGCCTTCGGCCGCCGCTTCGAGCCGCTCACCGCCTTCCCGGTCGAGCCGGTCGAGGGCGCCACCGACGCGGTCGGCCTGCTCTGGGTCCAGGACGGCGGCAGCTACGGCAGCAGCGACAACCGCGACCTCGCCGTCTACCTGCGCGGCATGCTGCTCGCCGAGGACGCCCGCGACCTGCTGCCCCGCTGGGCCGGGTTCATCGGCGGCGTGGTCGAGTCCGACCGGCTCACCCCCACCGCCAGCCGCGAGGACCTCCAGCGCGACGAGCACTACCACGCGCTCCGGAAGGCCCTCGCCGACGCCATCGTGGACGGCCTGTACGAGACCGCCCGGCTGCGGCCCGCCGCCTGGCGCCGCATCCTCACCCGGCACGGCAACGACCTGCTCGGCGCCGCGCTCTGCGACGAGCGGCTGTTCACCCTGCTCGCCGACGACGTCCCGGTGCCCACCTCCCAGGGCGACCTCACGGCCGGCGCGCTGCGCGCGGCGGGCGGCGGCGCGGTGCACGTCGCGCTCGGCAGCGGCGGCGGCTTCGAGGAGATGCTGTACCGGGCGATGCGGGTGCCGATCGCGCGCGGCGACCGCTACGCCGTCCTGCCGTTCCTGCACCGCTACGCCGAACTGCGCGGCTGCCGGGTGGTCGAGCTGGGCAGCGAACGCGGCAACCGCGAGCTGTTCCGCGACCCGGAGCGCCCGCTGCCGGAGCACGAGGCGGCCTGGCTGGCCGGCGCCCTCGCCGACCCGGGCGAGCAGCTCGTCCCGGCCCGCTTCGACCCGCCCGGCCTGCCGCTGGTGCTGGTGCCGGACCGCGAGGCCGAGCTGAAGGCCCGGATCGAGGACGACCAGGCGGACGCCCGGATACCGTCCGCCGCCCTGCGGCTGGCCCGCGCCTTCACCGCCCGCACCGACGGCGGGGTCCGGGCCCGGCTCTACCTCAACCTGGCCAGCCCGGCGGTCCGGGACCTGCTCGCCGCCTACCGCGCCGGGCACACCGGCAGCGCGACCGCGGCCGGGCTGCTCCGCTCGATCAAGGTGATCATGGCCGCGGCCTCGTCCGGCCCGTCCGAGGGCGACCTCACCGCCGCGCTGGCCGGCATCGGCACCGCGGTCTCCGCGCTGACCGCCGCCGTCCCGGCCGGGCTGCCGGAGGTCCCGGACAGCCCCGGCGCGCTCACGGAGGAGCCGTGACGGACGGACTGTCAGTGGGGTGCGGTAGACAACTCATCAGCACGACGCAGGGGGAACAGCCATGACCACCGACATCTGGGCCTGGGTGCGGGACACCCACCGGCAGCTGGCCGAGGCCGGCCACCACCGGCTGGCCGACGCCATCGTCGAGCTGCCCGAGCACGCCACCGAGGGGCGCAACGAGCAGCTGGACGCGCTCTACCCGGAGGCGGTGGCCGCCGCCCGGGCGCTCGGCCTGCCCTGGGTCGAGGTCTACCTGCGGCACTGGCGGATGCAGAACCTGCTGAACAAGCGCCAGCAGGGCGAGGCGGTGCTGCCCGAGGCGGTCGACCTGCTGGAGTTCGCCCACCGGGAGGACACCGAGGGCTGCCCGCAGTCCGTCTGCGTGGTGCAGGACTTCGCGATCTGCCACGCCCGGGTCGACGGGCCGGGGTACGTGGCCGAGCGCCTCGCCGTGGTCGGCGAGACGCTCGACCGGATCGAGCCCGACCGGGCCTGCTACGACTGCCTCTCCCGCGAGTACTCCGACGCCCTGGAGGACGACGGCCGGGCGGCCGAGGCGCTGGACCACCTGGACTCCGCGGCCAACCGGATGCGGGCGGCCGGCCAGCCGGTCTCGCTCCGCTTCCACCAGGCCCGGGCCGGCACCCTGCACCTGCTGGGCCGGCACGAGGAGGTGCTGGAGCTGCTGGCGACGGCCGAGCGGGCCGAGCAGACGCAGGGGCGCCGGCTGGACGAGCGGGACCAGCGCTGGGGCGCCCTGCTGCGGGCCCGCGCGCTCGCCGCGCTCGGCCGCACCGAGGAGTCGCTCGCCCTGCTGCCCGAGCGGGCCGAGGCCGAACGCCACGCCGACCTGCGCGGCACCTGGGCGGAGACGGCCGAGCTGCTGGTCGCGGCCGGCGCCCGGGAGAACGACGCCGAGCTGGGCGCCGTCCTGGCCGGCTGGGTCGGCTACCTGGACGGCGTCGGCGCGCACCGCCCCTGCGTGGACCTGCTGCTGGCGGCGGGCCGGCTCGCGCTCGCCCGCGGCGCCCGCACGGTGGCCCTGACCCTCGCCGCGACCGGAGAGCGCAAGCTCACCCGGCTGCGGCGCACCGACGGCGTGTCGGAGCAGGTCGCGGCCCTGCGCGCGGCCGCCGAGGCCCTGCCGGAGCCCGAGCTGCCCGTCCCGCCGGGCGAGCTGACGGCGCACCTGGCCGAGGTCGGGGTGCCCTACGAGACCGGCGCCGACCTGCTCTCCGTCGCCCTGGACCGGTACCGGGGTGAGCAGGCCGGCGCCACCGAACTGGCGGTGCTCCTGGCCACCGTGCTGGGCGGCCTCGGCCACGCCCGCGCCGCGGCCGACCTGCTGTGGCGGCACCTGGAGGACGACCCGGCCGACCGCGAGCTGACCGGCGCGCTCGGCGAGATGCTGATCGACGCCCGGGACGCCGAGGGCATAGGCCGCCTCGCCGACCGGGTGGCCGTCACCGCCCCGGCCGACGGGCACTGGATACGGGCCCGCTGGGCCGCCGCCGAGGGCCGCTGGGCCGAGGCGCTGGAGCGGTGCCAGGAGATCCTGGCGCTGGACGACGAGGTGCTCAACACCCGCCGCCTCGCCGCCCGCGCCGCCACCGAACTGGGCGACCACGCCACCGCCCAGCGGATGTACCTGGAGCTGCTGGAGCGCGCGGCGCCGGCCGACGGCGCCGCCGAGGAGGAGGACGGCCACCGGACGGTCCAGGAGCCGGACCTCTGGCACCTGATCACCGCCGCCACCGCCAACCGGGACTGGGCCGTGGTCCGCTCCACCGGCGCGCTGCTCGACATCGAGTTCGACGAGCCCGAGGGCCCGGTGGACGAGGAGTGGCAGCTGGTCACCGTCCGCGCCACCCGTACCAACGGCGCGACGTCCGACCTGCCCGCGCTCCGGACGGGCCCGGCCACCGCCCGCATCCTGCCGGTGCTCGGCGACGACCTGACGCTCAACCACGGCGACGTGGTGGTCTTCGCCCCGGCCCTGCTGGAACGCCCGCCGGCCGAGGACGCCCCCGAGGAGGAGCGGCAGCGCTGGCGCCCGGTGTTCGAGCTGCTCACCCTGCTCGACCCGGCCGGGTACACCACGTACTGGATCGACGGCGGCTGGCCCGGCGACGAGCCGTGGTCGGCGCTGCGGGAGGAGCTGCACGAGGCCGGGTGCGCGGTCTGGGTGTACAGCGGCGACGAGTACCGGATCACCGACCCGGCGGAGGGCGGCGACACCCTGCCCGGCGTCTACGCGGCCCTCGGCGTGCCGCCGACCGCCTCGGCCGCCGAGGCCGACGCCCTGCTGCTGCGGCTGACCGGCGGCTGGGCGCACCCGCTCGCCTGGCCGGAGCTGGCCAAGGCGGCCGGCGCGGACCTCGCCCGGCACGAGGAGACGGTCGAGCGCTACGGGCTCTGACCGCCCCCGACCGTACGGCCCCGGCGGGCCGGCCCTCCCGGGCCCCCGCCGGGGCCGTACGCGTTCCCGGGCTCTCACCGCGCGGCCCGCTCCCTGCCGGCGCCGCGTCCGTCCGACGGGAACCATCCGGTGCCGCCCCGAGTCTTTGTCAATGCTTTACCATTCCATTGCCAAGACCCGACCTTCGGAGTGCCCGCACCGTGACCAGCCTCGCCCTCGGCCCGTCCTGGCTCGATCCGACCACCCTGATCTCCACCTTCGGCCTGATCGGCATCCTGGCCATCGTCTTCGCCGAGTCCGGCCTGCTGATCGGCTTCTTCCTGCCGGGTGACTCGCTGCTGTTCACCACCGGCCTGCTGGTGGCCGGCGGCACCTACCTGCACCAGCCGCTCTGGCTGGTCTGCGCGCTGATCGTGGTCGCCGCGGTGGCCGGGGACCAGGTCGGCTACCTCTTCGGCCGCAAGGTCGGCCCGAGCCTGTTCCGCCGCCCCGACTCCCGGGTCTTCAAGCAGGAGAACGTGGAGAAGGCCGCCGCCTTCTTCGACCGGCACGGGCCCAAGGCGATCGTGCTGGCCCGCTTCGTGCCGATCGTGCGCACCTTCACCCCGATCGTGGCCGGGGTGAGCAGGATGAACTACCGCGGCTTCGTGGTGTTCAACCTGGTCGGCGGCGTGCTGTGGGGCGGCGGGGTCACCGTGCTCGGCTACTTCCTGGGGCAGATCCCGTTCGTCCGGGACAACATCGAGGCCATCCTGGTCGGCATCGTGCTGGTCTCGGTGATCCCGGTGGCGGTCGAGCTGCTGCGGGCACGCCGCTCCGGTGCGGCCGCCGCCGACCGGCACCGCGCCGGGTAGGCGTCCGCCGCTCCGGCCACGGGACGCCGCGTACATGTGCGTCGGGCTGTTCGATCAGGCAAGGTGTAACCCGAGATCGAGCGGTGGCCGGCGGCCGCCAGGGGCGGCAAGGAGTGGAAGTGCCTAAGCGGGGCCGACCGGGTGCGGGCAAGCGGGCGAGGGGAGGCCGGGCGGCCCGACAGCCGCGGCAGGCGTCCCCGAAGCCGGTGCACCCCGCCGACGCCCCGCCCACCGAGGGCCTGCTCGGCCACCCCGCCCCGGTGGTCGAGCCCACCACCGTCGTGCCGCTCGTGCCGCCCGTCCCGGAGACCAGGGGCCTGCTGGCCCCGGAGCCCGAGCGGGTGTCCGAGCCGGTGCCCGCGTCCGTGGCCGGGCGGGTCGAGGCCGGGCGGGTCGAGGACGAGCGCCCGGTCCGCCGCCGCTCGGTCGCCGAGGACACCCTCACCCCCGAGGAGTGGCGGGCGGCCGGCTACACCCCGCCCACCGGCATCCCGGTCCCGGACCTGACCGCCGGCGCCCCCGGCGAGGCGCCCTGGCCGGACCGGATGCGCACCCTGCTGCGCACCCCGATGTCCGAGCGCCCCGCGTTCGAGCGCACCGCCCGCGAGATGCACCCCTCCGCGGCGGTCACCCGCAACGTCCCGCGCATCCTCGACCTGACGCTGCGCATCGGCGAGCTGCTGCTGGCCAGCGGCGAGGCCGCCGAGGACGTCGAGGCGGCGATGCTCGGCATCGCGCACGCCTACCGGCTGGACCGCTGCGAGCCGCAGGTCACCTTCACCCTGATCGGCATCTCGTACCAGCCCTCGCTGGTCGAGCCGCCGGTCACCGCCGACCGCGTGGTGCGCCGCCGCACCTCCGACTACACCCGGCTCGACGCGGTGTACGCGCTGGTCGCGGACATCACCGCGGAGCAGGTGACGGTCAACGACGCCTACCGCCGGCTCGCGGCGATGCGCCGCAACCGGCACCCGTACCCGGCCTGGTTCCTCGCCCTGACCACCGGCCTGCTGGCCGGCGCGGCGACCTTCCTGGTCGGCGGGAAGATCGACGACAAGGCCTGGCTGGTCTTCGCGAGCGCCTTCGTCGCGGCCGTCCTCGGCGACCGGCTGGCCTCCGCCCTGGCCAAGCGCCGGCTGCCGGAGTTCTACCAGTTCGTGGCGGCCGCGATGCCGGCCGCGGCCTCCGGCATCATCCTCTCGCTCAACGACTGGGGCCTGCGCGGCTCGGTCGTGATCACCGGTGGCCTGTTCGCCCTGCTGCCCGGGCGCGCCCTGGTCGCCGCCGTGCAGGACGGCCTGACCGGCTTCTACATCACCGCCGCGGCCCGTCTGCTGGAAGTGGTCTACCTGGTCGCGGGCATCGTGATCGGGGTGATGGTGATCCTCTACCTGGGGGTCGGCTTCGAGGCGAACCTGCGCCCGGACGAGAGCCTGGTGGGCGTCAACTACCCGCCGGTCCAGATGGTCGCCGCGATGCTGCTGACCCTGGCCTTCGCGACGCTGCTCCAGACCGACCGCCGGACGCTGGCCCTGGTCACCGTCAACAGCGGCATCGGCTGGGCCAGCTACGGCGCGCTGGTGTACAACGCGGGCGTCAACCCGATCGCGGCGACCGGTGTGGCGGCCGGCCTGGTCGGCCTGTTCGGACAGCTGATGGCGCGCTACCGCAACGGTTCGGCGCTGCCGTACGTGACCGCCGCGATCGGCCCGCTGATGCCCGGTTCGGCGCTCTACCTCGGGATGCTCGCCTTCGCCCAGGGGCACTCCAGCGCCGGTCTGGTGTCGGTCTTCCGGGCGGCGGCGATCGCGATGGCGCTGGCGGTCGGGGTGAACCTCGGCGGGGAGATCGCCCGGCTGTTCCTGAAGCTGCCGGTCGGCGCCGAGCGCCCGTCGCTCTACCCGGTCATGCCCCGCCGGGCGGCCAAGCGCACCCGGGGCTTCTGACCGGACGGCGACCCGGTGTTGGGGGAGACGTGGGCCCCGGGCCACGTCACGGCAGGCAGGACGCAGGACCAGGAACGAAGGTAAGACCCATGACGACACTGCTGGACGGCTACCGCGAGCACATCGTCGCCGCGCACAAGCAACCGCTGTTCCTGCTGCTGGTCGGATTCATCACCTCCTTCGTCTTCATCCGGTTCAGCGTCCGGATGATCCGCGCCCAGGTGCGCTGGTGGCCGGGCAACGTGACCCCGGGCGGCCTGCACATCCACCACATGGTGTTCGGCCTGGGCTTCCTGCTGCTCGGCGGCATCGGGGTGTTCGCCACCTACGGCGGGCACCCGTGGATCGACTGGTTCGGGCTGGCCTTCGGCATCGGCTGCGGCCTGGTGCTGGACGAGTTCGCGCTGATCCTGCACCTGGACGACGTGTACTGGAGCGAACAGGGCCGCAAGTCGGTGGACGCGGTGATCTTCGGCATCCTGTTCACCTCCCTGCTGCTGGTCGGGTACGTGCCGCTCGGCGTGGTGCCCGGCGAGGAGACCAGGTGGGGGCTGATCACGATCATCTCGGTGAACTCGCTGGCCTCGGTGGTCACCCTGCTCAAGGGCAAGGTGTGGACCGGCCTGCTCGGGATCATGGTCCCCGGCCTGTCCTGGATCGGGGCGATCCGGCTGGCCCGCCCGAGCAGCCCCTGGGCCCGCTGGCGGTACGCCACGCGCCCCCGGCGCCGGGCGCGTGCGCTGCGGCGTGAGCGCCTGCTGCACCGGCGCGCGGACCGGGCCCGCACCTGGCTCTTCGACCTGATCGCCGGGGCCCCCGACAAGGTGCCCGCCAACCACCCGGCCGCGCACCGGGTGGCCGAGCGGATGGCCGCCCGGGCCAGCGCCCACCTCGACGCGCACGCCGCCCGGGCGCTGGCCCGCCGTCAGGCCCGACTGGCCGACCGCCGCTCGGCGGCCGCCGCCGGGACGGCGGGGCGGGCCCCGGGTGCGGCGGACCCGGCGGCCGGGCCCGGTCCGGACCGCTCCCGCCAGGCGCAGCAGCGTCGCCGTACCGTCCGGGCGGGGCGCAGCCGGGCCTTCGCCGTCGGTCCGACCGGGCTGGAGAGCCGGCCCGCGCGGCACCCCAGGCTGCGGACGCACACCCGCCGGATCGGCCGGTAGCCCGCCCTGCCCGGTCGGCCCTCCTTCGTCCGCCTCGGGCGCGCGCGGTCGGAGCCGAGGTTTGGTCAGATCATCTGATCGTCACTCGATTGGCGGGGCACGTTTCCAGGTGTGAAGGCCGCCGGAATTGAGAACATGAGCGTCATGTGACCGTTCTGTCACGTGATGGGATGATTCATCGGACTCCCCGCCACCACCGGGCCGCCGGGCCGTCGCCCGCCCGCCCCGATGCCGCGCACCGTCCGACGCCGTCCCCTCCGGACCCGTCAGAAGGGATGATGTCGCGTGGCTCGCAGGCTCCTGCCGACCCTCCTGTTGTCCCTCACCGCACTGCTCGGACTGCTCCCCGCCGCCCAGGCCGCCCCCGCGCTCGGCGAACCCGTCACCGGTGCACCGGCGGTCGGCCGGCCCGCGGACGAGGAGCCGTACCCGACCACCGAGGAGATCGACCGGGCCCGGGCCGAGGCCGAGGGCAAGGCCTCCTCGGCCGCCGCCCTGGAGGCCGCCCTCACCGCCGCCCGGGCCGAGCTGGACCGGGCCGGGCGCACCGCCGAACAGGCCGTCGAGGCCTACAACGGCGCCCAGCTGGCCCTCGCCCGGGCCCGCGCCGAGGAGGCCGCCGCCGCGCAGCGCGCCGCGGCCGCCGAGACCGAGCGGGTGGCCGCCGCCGAGGACGCGGCCCGGCTCGCGGCCGAGACCTACCGGCAGGGCGCGGGCGCCGAACTGTCCGCCCTCAACGCCCTGCTCGGCGCCCACGGCCCGCGCGAGGCGGGCGAGCGCGCCGCCGCGGTCGGCCAGGTCAGTGAGCGCACCCGGCAGATCCTGGACGCCGCCACCTCCACGGCCGCCGCCGCCCGCCGCGCCTCCGCCGAGGCCCGGGCCGCCACCGGGGCTGCCGGGAAGGCCGCCGCCGAGGTCGGCGCGGCCAAGGCCCGGGCCGAACAGCGGCTGGCCGCCCAGCAGAGCGAGGTGGCCGCCGCCGGGCAGCGCCGCGAGCAGCTGCTCGTCGAACTGGCCGCCGCCCGGAACACCACCGTCGAGCTGGAACGCCGGCGCCGCGAGGCCCTGGAGGCGATCGCCGCCCGCGAGGCCGAGGCCGCCGCCCGCGCCGCCGCCGAGCAGGCCGCCCGGGAAGCCGAGGCCGCGGCGGCGGCAGAGGCGGCAGCGGCCGCCGCTGCCAGGGCCCAGGCCCCGCCCCCCGCCCGTCCGTGGTCCGCCGAGGGCGCGGCCGCCGCCATCGCCTTCGCCAAGTCCAAGATCGGCCTGCCCTACGTCTGGGGCGGCGAGGGCCCGGGCGGCTACGACTGCTCCGGGCTGACGATGATGGCCTGGCGCGAGGGCGGCCGGCAGCTCAACCACTTCGCCGCCGACCAGTACGCCCAGAGCACCCCGATCGGCTACCGCCAGCTGCGCCCGGGCGACCTGGTCTTCTGGACCGACACCGGCCGCGCCGCCGACATCTACCACGTCGGGCTCTACATCGGCGACGACCAGATGATCGAGGCCCCGCGGGCCGGCATGCCGGTCAAGCAGGCCAGCCTCTGGATCATGGGCACCCCGAACTTCTACGCCCGCCCCTGACCCCCGGGCCGGCGAGCTGCGGTCAGCACCTCGACGGGGGCGGTCGGCACCACCCCCTCGGCGGCGGCCGCGAGGGCGGGGTCGAGGGTGACCAGGGCGTCCGCCTGGAGCCGGGTCAGCGCGAGGTACTCGGCGTCCGGGGTGTCCGGCAGGCCGAGCCGCTCGGCGATCCGCCAGGCGGTGGCCTGCTGGACGCGGTCGCCGAGCAGCCGGATCCGCAGCGCCCGCACCGCGTCGAGCGCGCGTTCGGCGTCCCGCTCGGCCAACTCGCCCCGCCGGACGGCCCCGTAGAGGAGCGACAGCAGCTGCGAGCGCAGCAGGGTCGGGGCCGGCAGCTGGTGCCCGGTGGGGGCCGCGGCCCCGTCCCGGACCAGGTGGAGGGCCACCTCCGGAGTGATCACGTACGTGGCCATGGCGGTGGCGGCCTCCTCGGGGCGCGGGGATCGCCGACCAGTCAACTCCGGCGGGCGCCGCCGATGGTGGACGCCACGAGGACCGCCGTGAAGGCCGTCACGAAGGCCGCCGCTCCGGCGGGCTACCGGTCGGCCAGGTCGGCCAGGGCCTGGCGGCTGTCGCGCAGCCGCACGACGGTCCAGCCCCAGGCGGCGGCGAACGGGAGCGACACGAGGAACACGGCGAGCGCGCCGCCGATCCGCCCGATCATCTCGGAGTCGCAGGCCTCCGCCATGTGGAAGCCGGTCGGCTCGTAGAAGGCCGGTGTGCCGCAGATCCCCGCGGCCGGGAGGAAGACCAGCCACAGTGCCCAGAGCCAGCCGGCCACGGTCAGCCCGCCGACCAGCTTCACCGCCAGCGACCAGCTCTCGTAGTCCTTCAGCCGGCGGACGTACTGGTCCTCCATGGTTCCCCCCGAAAACGGATCGTTTGTGCCTGAACCGGCACGAGGATGCCAGGTCGGGCCGCCGGGACGCCACTGTCGGCGGGTCGCGCTAGCGTGGCCGCCGGACCGGCACTGAGGAGGCGTCATGCGGCTGCGGGATGTTCGGGCGGGGGACGTCGAGGCGTACGTCCGGATGCGGTGCGACCCGGTGATGATGGCCGAGCTGGGCGGGCCGCTGCCCCGGGAGAAGGTGGAGGCGCGGCTGCGCAAGGACCTGGCCGAGGTGGCCGCGGACGGCGCGTGGATCAGGATGATCGTGCCGGACTCCGCCGGTGGCGACGAGGCCGCGGGCGTCGTCACGCTCTGGTCGGACGAGGAGGACGGCGTGCCGGTCTCCGAGATCGGCTGGATGGTGCTGCCCGAGTACCAGGGCCGCGGCCTCGCCAAGGCGGCCGTCCGCCTGGTGCTGGACGCCGCCGCCGAGGACGGCCGCTGGGGCGAGGTGCACGCCAACCCGGGGACGGCCAACGGGCCGTCCAACGGGATCTGCCGGGCGCTCGGCTTCCGGCTGCTCGGCGAGCGGGACCTGGACTTCGCGGACCGCGTCCTGCGGACCAACCACTGGGTGGTGGTGCCGGGCGAGCACACCGGGTCGCGCACGGAATAAATCGGATGCCGCCCCCGAAAGGCCGCCGTACGGTGGCCCCATGGGCAACAGCAACGATCACGCGGCCGTCGACACCGTGAGCGGGCTCCAGGTCCGGGCCGTCTCGGTGGACGAGGTCGCGGAGTGGAACCGGGCGCTCAACTTCGGCTTCCTGCGCCCCGAGGTGGCCGTCGCGGAGGACCTGCGCCGCCGTTACTGGGAGCCCGGCCGGATGCTGGCCGGCTTCGACGGCGAGCGCCAGATCGCCACCTTCCGCAGCTTCGACACCGAACTGACCGTCCCGGGCGGGGCCGTCGTGCCGGCCGACGCCATCACCAACGTCGCGGTCACCGCCACCCACCGCCGCCGCGGCCTGCTCAGCGCGATGATGCGGCGGGACCTCGCGGCCGCCGCCGAGCGCGGCAGCGCGGTCGCGATCCTGGCCGCCGCCGAGTACAACATCTACGGCCGCTTCGGCTTCGGCCCGGCCACCCAGGGCGCCGGCTGGAACATCGAGCTGCGTCGCACCCGCGGTCTGCGCGAGGGCCTGCCGGGCGTCCCCGGCGGCCGGACCGACTTCGTGACCATGGCGGAGCTGCGCGAGCTGGGAGCCGACCTGCACGAGCGCTGGCGGCGCACCCAGCCGGGGGCGATCGAGCGCGACACGCTCTGGTGGGAGCGCACCTCCGGCGAGGTGCGGGCGCCGGGCGACGAGTTCAAGGAGCCCTTCGCCGCCGTCCACCGGGACGCCGCCGGGGAGGTCACCGGCCTGGTGCTCTACCGGATCGCCAACAAGTGGGACGGCGCCTACCCCGACTGCAAGCTCACCGTGAGCGAGTTCATCGCCCTCGACCTGCCCACCGCCGTCGAGCTGTGGCGCCTGGTGCTGTCGGTCGACTGGGTGTCCCGGGTCGAGGTGCCCAAGCTCGCCCCGGACGACCCGCTGCCGCTGCTGCTCCAGGACCCGCGCGCGGCCACCCCGCACGAGGGCAACGGGGACCTCGTGTGGCTGCGGGTGCTGGACGTCGAGGCCGCGTTCGGCGCCCGGAGCTACGGCGCCCCCGGCCGGGTGGTGCTGGAGGTCGACGACAGGCTCGGCTACGCCTCCGGCCGTTGGGCGCTGGAGACGGCCGAGGACGGCACCGGCCGCTGCGTCCGGACCACGGACGACGCCGACCTCGCGCTCGGCGCCTCGGAGTTGGGCTCGCTCTACCTGGGCGCGGAGACGGCGTCGAGGCTGGCCGCGGCCGCCCTGCTCACCGAACTGCGCCCGGGCGCGGCCGCCGCCGCCGACCTGCTGCTGCGCACCCCGCTGCGGGCCTGGACGCCGACCGAGTTCTGATCCCGTGCGCGTGCCGGAGGCCGACCCGTTCGCGGGCCGGCCTCCGGCGTTGTCGCGGGCGCTACTTGACCGCCGCCTTGCCGATGGTGGGCAGGATGAAGTCCTGGATCAGGCCCTTGGCGTCGCGGACGATCGGCCGGAAGACCCGGTAGCGGGACAGGTTGATCATCCGCGCCGCGAGCGGCGTCGAGCGCCGGACGAACTCCCTGGTCCGCTCGGTGTCCGGGGTGCGGTCGAAGACCCAGTACAGCACCACGATCATCAGGTAGAGCCAGAGCACGTCCGGCAGCAGCTCGACCAGTTCGGCGTCCAGTTTTGGTGCCAGCTCCGAGCCCTGGAGGACGTCGCGGAACAGCTCGACCGCCGTCGCCCGGGCCGGGTGGGACTCGTTGGAGAACGGGCTCAGCGAGCTGGTCGGGTCGGCGGCGGTGCGGAAGAACTGCGCGGAGAACTCGTGGTACGGCGCGGCCGTGTCGAGCCAGGAGTCCAGCGCGATCCGCAGCCGCTCGGAGAAGTCCCGGGTGTGGGCCATCCGGCGCCTGGCGTCGGCCGCGTGCTCGTAGGTCATCCGGTCGTAGAACCCCTGGATCAGGAATTCCTTCGCCGAGAAGTAGTAGTAGGCGTTGCCCACCGAGACGCCGGCCTCGGTGGCGATGGCGCGCATGGTGGTCTTCTCGTAGCCCCGTTCCTGGAACAGCCGCATGGCCGTCTCCAGGATCAGGGCACGGGTCGCCTCACTCTTGTCGGTCTTCGGCTGGGCCCGGCCGCCGGGCAGGGGCCCGCCCTCCGGTGCGGGGCCGCCCTCCGGTCCGGGCACGGCCGGAGCCCCGGCCGTGCCGTTCCCGCCGTCCGTTCGGTTCGTCGCTGCCAGGTCGTCCACGAGGACGAGCCTAGCCGGAGACGACGTTCCATCCGGTGTCGGTGTTCGTGGCACCGGATGCCCCCTCCGCACCCGGTACCACGATGACCCCCCGAATTTCGAACGCGTTCAAAAGCCGAGTGGAACTGTAGACGTTTCGGTTGAACATGTTCAACTCCATCTCTGTGGGAGGCTGGTCACATGATCAGTTCAGGACAGATCGTCATTCGGCGCGGCGGAGTGCGGGACGCCGAGGCCGTCGCCGAGCTGCACGCCCACAGCTGGCGCACCACCTACCGGGGGATCGTCCCGGCGGAGGGGCTGGGCGACGGGATGGCGGCCCAGCGGCGCGAGCTGTGGGAACTGCGCCTGGACGCCGACTACGGGGAGCCGGAGAACACGCCCGAGCTCCTGATCGCCGAACGGGCCGGTGCGGTGGTCGGGTTCATCTACCTCGTCCCGCAGCCGGACGGCGGGGTGCTGATCGACAACCTGCACGTGCGCCCCGGCCTGAACGGTGGCGGCATCGGCCGCGAGCTGCTGACCGCGGGCCGCGCCCATGTCGCCGAGCGGCACCCCGGGGCCGCACTCTCCCTGGAGGTGCTGCGGGACAACACCCGCGCGATCGCCTTCTACGAGCGCGAGGGCGCCGAGCGGGTCCGGGCGCAGGAGGGGGAGTTCCCCGGCGGATTCCTGCTGCCCGAGTACGTGTACGCCTGGCCGGCCGAGCGCGTGGCGACCGGGGCCGACCGGCCGAAGCCGGCGGACCGGTAGGAACGGACCGATGGGAACAGATCAGTAGGAACGGATCGGTGGACGTGGAAGCGGCGCCGGAGCGGCCCGGTCAGTCGAAGTCGTAGACCGTCACCGGGACGCCCCGGCCCGTCAGCCGGGCGGTGACCAGCGGCTCGACCCGCTCCCAGCGCCCGCCCGCCAGACCGCAGCCGATCCGCGGCATGTGGACGGAGGCGCCGAGCCGGAGCGCGTGCCCGCCCAGCGCGTCCAGCCCGGTGTCGATCGCCTCGTACCGCACGGGCACCCCGGTGGAGCGCCCCGTCCGGATGCCGCGCTGGCCGACCAGGTTGGCCACCCAGACGTGCGGATCGACCCGCACCAGCTGGACGGCGCCGAGCCCGAAGTCGTTCGTCGCCCGCTCCCGGTGCCAGCGCCGGTACGCCGCCTCCGGCTCGGGCCAGCGTCTGGAGAGCGCGAGCACGAAGCCCTTGCCCCAGCCGCCGAGGTCGTTGCAGACGTGCGCGATCACCTTCACGCCCTTGCCGTGCGGCGTGGTGGCATCGCCTCGGACGTAGGTGATTTCCTCCATGCCTCGACGTTAGAGGGAGGCACTGACAATCCGCTCGGAATTATCCGCCGCCGCCGAACCCGCCGTACCCGCCGAACCCGCTGCACGTGACGCACCGTCCGAGCCGGGGCCCGAGGCGCCGCCGGTCGTCGCCGTCCCCGGCGTCGCCAGGTGCCGCCGCCCCGCCAGCGCGATCAGCAGCGCGAGCCCGGCGGCCGCGGCGGGCAGGGCGTAGCCGGTGCCCGGAGCGGCCCGCTCGGCGACCGCCCCGGCGAGCGCCGCCCCCGCCGAGATGCCGACCACGATGCCGGACACCGCCATCGCCATCCCCTCGTTGAACTGCCGCCGCGGCAGCAGCTCCTGGACCAGCGTCATTCCCGTCACCATGGTCGGCGCGGTGGCGGTGCCGGCCGCGAACAGCGCCACGCCGAGCAGTCCGAGACCGGCCCCGCCCAGTCCGGCGGCGAGCGGCAGCAGCAGCACCGCGACCATCGCCGTGGCGCCGAGCAGGAAGCGCGGGCCCGGCGCCCGACGCGGGGCCAGCAGTCCGAACAGCAGCCCCGCCAGGCAGGAGCCGGCCGCGACCAGGGCCAGCAGCAGGCCGGCCGACGCCTTGTGGCCGAGCGCGTCGGCGTACGCCACGGTGGTGATCTCGGTCGCGCCGAAGACCATGCCGGTCGCCAGGAAGGTCAGCACCAGCACCCGCAGCCCGGGCACCCGCAGCGGGGAACCGGCCGAGCCGACCGAGCCGACAGAGCCGGGCGGCGGCAACGGCGGTTCGGTGCGCCGCTGGGCGGCGAACAGCAGGGCGCCGGTGGTGCCGAGGGCACCGGCGGTGACCAGTCCGGCCTCCGGGGCGAACGTGGTGCAGAGCACCATCGCGAGCACCGGTCCGGCCATGAAGCAGAGTTCGTCCAGCGCCTGCTCGAAGGAGTTGGCCAGGTGCCGGGCGGCCGGGTCGTCCCGGTGCAGGTGCGCCCAGCGGGAGCGGGCCATGCCGCCGAGGTTGGGTGCCGCCGCCCAGGCCGCGGAGCAGAGGAGGAGCGTCCAGTCGGGTGCGCCGAGCCGGACGCAGAGCAGCAGGCCGGTCAGCGGAACGGCGTTGTACAGCGCGGCCGGTACCGTCACCCGCGCCTGCCCGTACCGGTCCACCAGCCGTCCGATCAGCGGCATCCCGATCGCGCCGGTGACCAGCCCGGTCGCCGAGACCGCCCCGGCCAGCCCGTACGAGCCGCGCCGTTCGGAGAGCAGCACCACCAGTGCGACGCCGTTCATCGACAGCGCCAGCCGGCCGAGCAGTCCGGTCAGGGTGAAGGCGACGGCGCCGGGGGCCGCGAACAGCCGTCGGTAGGAGGTGAGGAGGGCGCGCGAGGGCATCGGGCTCCTGTGAGCAGGTGGGAAGGGGGTGCCCCCAGCCTGGTGCCGGCGGCGGGCGGCCGTCCAACACCTGTTTCGCCGCACTCACAACACCCTGTTGTTAATCTGCCGCCCATGCCCCGTGACCTGCACCCCCGTCTGCTCCGCGGCTTCGTCGCGACCGCCGAGACCCTGCACTTCGGCCGGGCCGCCGAGCGGCTGCACACCGCCCAGCAGGCGCTCAGCCGGGACGTCCGGACCCTGGAGGGGCTGCTCGGCGACGCGCTGTTCACCCGAACCACCCGCAGCGTCGAACTCACCCCGGCCGGGCGGCGGTTGCTGCCCCGGGCGCGCCGGTTCCTCGCCCTGCACGACGAGATCCTCGCCGAGGCGGCGACCGGGGCCGGGGCCGCCGCCCGGCCGCTGCTGCTCGACCTCAACAGCGACGTCAACGGCCCGGACCTCGCCGCCGACCGGGTGCTCGAACGGGCCCGCGCCGCCTGGCCGGAGGGCGAACTGCTGGCCCGCTTCCACGGCGGGCTGGCCGCGGCCGCCGCCGAGCTCCTGGCCCACCGGCTGGACGCCTCCTTCGGGCGCTTCGCCGGACTGCCCGCCCCGGTGCGCGGTCAACTCGTCCAGCTGCCGGTGCGGTTGGAGCGGGTTTCGGTGATGATGGCGGACACCCATCCGCTGGCCGGCCGCGCCGCCCTGCGCCTGTCGGACCTGGTCGGGCACCCCGTCGACGTCTGCGTGGGCAACCCGGCCACCACCGAGTGGGCCGACCTCGGCACCCGGCTGCTGCGCGAGCACGGCCTGACGGCGGCCGCGCCGTACGCGCCGCCGGTCGGCGTGGACGAGACCGCCCGCTACCTGGTCCGGCACGGCGATCCGATGCTGACCACGGTCGGTGGTCCGCGGATGCCGGGGACGGTGAACGTGCCGCTGGTGGAGCCGGTGCCGCTGACCCTGGTCAGCCTGGTGCACCGGCCCGGCGAGCGTCACCCGGGGCTGCGGGCGCTGGCCGCGGCGGCGGACGAGCTCGGCGCGGCCGAGGGCTGGCTGCGCCGCCCGCCGGGCAGCTGGCTCCCCGCGGCGGACGCGGCGCTGCTGCCCCCGGGGTAGGCGAAAACCGCCCCTGCCCCCGGGGGGAGGGGCAGGGACGGTGCTCAGGGGGCGGCCCGCGACGGGGCGAGGCCGGCCGCGACGGGGACGGCCGGCTCAGGCCGCCTTGACGGCGGAGATCTCGAAGCTGAGCTTGACCTTCTCGCCGATCAGCACGCCGCCGGTCTCCAGCGCGGCGTTGTAGGTCAGGCCGAACTCGGTGCGGTCGAGGACGGCCTTGCCCTCGAAGCCGACCCGGTCGGCGCCGTACGCGTCGGTGGCGCTGCCGGTGTACTCCAGGTCGAGCACGACCGGGCGGGTGGTGCCCTTGATGGTGAGGTCGCCGGTCATCCGGTACGAGTCGCCGCCGACCAGCTGGGCGGAGGTGCTGCGGAAGCGGATCTCCGGGTGGGCGTCGGCGGCGAAGAAGTCGCCGGTGCGCAGGTGCTCGTCGCGCTGGGCCTGGTTGGTGTCGACGCTCGCGACCTTGATCACCAGCTCGGCCGTGGAGTTGCCCGGGTGGGTCCCGTCCAGGTGCAGCGCGCCGTCGTACTCGGTGAAGCGGCCCTTGACGTTGGTGACCATCGCGTGGCGGACCGAGAAGCCGATCTCGCTGTGCGTGGTGTCGATCGTCCAGTCGCCGGTCAGGTGGGCGAGGTCCGGACCGGCCGGGGTCCGGACGGCGGCCGCGGCGGGGGCGGTGACGGTCTTGGTGCGGTTGAACAGGCCCATGGCTTCCTCCTTGGTTCGAAGCCAGTTGTTTAGGCTTCAACTTGTTGGCTCCAGCGTAGGACAACTTCGTTCAACTTTCAACCATGGCGTCCGGGCTTCCCCCGAACGGCTCAGCGGGCCGGTCCTGTCGGCCCTCCCGGTTAGGCTGCGAAGGACGGTTCCCACCCCGCCCGGAAGGCCCCCGATGTTCGTCCTGCACGCGCTCTGGCGGGCGGACGGGCGGCTGGCGCTCTGGGCCGAGGACGCCCGCGCCCACCCCGGCGCCCCCGAGCCGCACCCCGACCGGCCCGCCCCGCGCGCCCACCCCTACGCCTGCCCGGCCGGCGAGCTGGCCGCCGTGCTCGGCGGCATCGGCCCGGGCCTCGGCTGGCTCGCCGGCCAGGCCCCCGAGCGCTGGGCCACCCTGCTGCTGCCCACCGTCGGCACCGTCCCCGCACCCTCGCCCGACCTGCCGGTCACCCCGCCGCGCGGCGGTGCCGTGCTCACCCCCTGGCGGGTCCCGGCCCTGCTCTTCGACGCCGGGGCCGCCGCCCAGCTGCTCGGCGAGGTCTTCGACCCGGTCTGGGCCGTCACCGGCACCGACCTGCCCGGCGCCGGACGGGTCGAGGTGGTCCACGGCCCCTCGCTGCGCTGGCTCACCGGGGTGCACGACCTCGCCTGGCGGACGGTCGGCCGGGGCCGGGTGCTGCCGCTGCCCGTGACCGCCGCCGACGGCCGGCCGCGGGCCCGGTGGCGGCCCGACCCCACCCCGGCCGGGCGCCGCGAGGCCGCCGCCCTGGCCGCCGGCTGCCCGCCCGTCCTGCTGGGGGAGTGGCCGCACGGGCCCGGCAGCGGCGAGGCGCTGCTGGGCGCCGCCCTGGGCGCACTGGTGGACGCCGAGGCCCGCGCCGCACTGGCGGACACCCCCTTCCCCGCGCCGGGGGAGGCCGTCGCCGAGCGCTGGCTGCACGCCCTCGCCACCCCCGACGGCGCGATCGACGGCGCCCCGGCCGGGGAGGTCGCCGAACTTCGCCGCCGGCTCGGCGCCTGGTACGCCGCCGCCGAGCCCGTCGACCCGGCGCTGCGGCTCTGCTTCCGCCTGGTCGAGCCGCTCGGCCCCGACGCGGACGACCCCGAGGGCCGCCCCTCCGACGACGCCTGGCGGCTGGAGTTCCTGCTCCAGGCCGTGGACGAGCCCTCCCTGCTGGTCCGCGCCGCCGACCTGCACGAGGGCGGCGCCGCCCACGCCGCGCTCGCCCGCAAGGCCGCCGACCCGGTCGACGTCCTGGTCGCCGAACTCGCCCGCGCCGCCCACCGCTGGCCCGCCCTGGACGGGCTGCGCCACCGCTCCCGCCCGTCCGCCCTGCCGCTCGACCGGGCCGGTGCGCTGGACTTCCTGCGCACCGCCGCGCCCGCCCTCGCCGAGGGCGGCTTCGGGGTGCTGCTGCCCGCCTGGTGGAGCCGCCGCCCCCGGCTCGGGCTCGCCCTGCGCGCCACCACCCCGCCCGCGCCCGGCACCCTCGCGGTCACCAGCCAGGTGGACCGGGACGCCGTGGTCGCCTTCCGGTGGCAGGCCGCGCTCGGCCCGGAGGGGGAACCGCTCACCGAGCACGAACTGGCCGAACTCGCCGCCGCCAAGCAGGGGTTGGTCCGGGTGCGCGGCACCTGGCTGGAGGCCGACCCGGCCCAGATCGCCGCCGCCCTCGCCTTCCTCGCCGACCGGCGCGACGGCGTGCTCGCCGCCACCGAACTGCTCCGGCTCGCCCTCGACCCGGACGCGACGGTCGCCGGGCTGCCGGTCACCTCGGTGCGCGCGGACGGCCCGCTCGGCGACCTGCTCGCCGGGCGGGGCACCGGCGCGGTGGCGCCGGAGCTGCCGCCGGACTTCCGGGCCGAGCTGCGCCCGTACCAGGAGCGCGGGCTGGCCTGGCTGCGGACCATGTCCGGGCTCGGCCTCGGCGCCGTACTGGCGGACGACATGGGCCTCGGCAAGACCGTTCAGACGCTCGCCCTGCTGGTTGCGGAGAAGGCCTCCGAGAAGGTCCCCGGGAAGGCTTCCGAGCGGGCCTCCGGGAAGGCCCCCGGGCGGCCCGATGATGCCGTCGGCCCGACCCTGCTGGTCTGCCCGATGTCCCTGGTCGGCAACTGGCAGCGCGAGGCCGAGCGCTTCGCCCCCGGCCTGCGGCGGTACGTCCACCACGGGGCCGGCCGCCTCGGCGCGGAGCAACTCGCCGAAGCCGTACGGGGCGTGGACCTGGTCATCACCACCTACGGGCTGGTCCAGCGCGACCTCGCCGCCCTGCGCGCGATCCGCTGGCGCCGGGTGGTCGCCGACGAGGCCCAGCACATCAAGAACACCGGCACCGCGCAGTCCCGGGCGATCCGGTCGCTGCCCGTCACCCGGCACCGGATCGCCCTCACCGGCACCCCGGTGGAGAACCGGCTCGCCGAACTGCACGCCGTCCTGGACTTCGCCAACCCCGGCCTGCTCGGCCCGGCCGAGCGCTTCAAGGAGCGCTACGCGATCCCGGTCGAGCTGCACCGCAACCCCGAGCGCACCGCCGAACTCCTGCGCCGCACCGCCCCGTTCGTGCTGCGCCGGGTCAAGTCCGACCCGGCGGTGGCGGCCGAGCTGCCCGCCAAGCAGGAGATGACCGTCTGGTGCAACCTCACCGCGGAGCAGGCCGGCCTCTACCAGGCCGTGGTCGCCGACCTGCTGCGGCGGGTCGAGGGCATCCGGGGCGTGGAGCGGCGCGGCACGGTGCTGGCCTCGATCGGCAAGCTCAAGCAGGTCTGCAACCACCCGGCCCAACTGCTGCACGACGGCTCGGCGGTGGCCGGGCGTTCGGGCAAGGTCGCCCGGCTGGCCGAACTGCTGGAGGAGGCGCTGGCCGAGGGCGACCGGACGCTGGTCTTCACCCAGTACGCCGAGTTCGGCGCGATGCTCCGCCCGTACCTGGAGCGCAGGCTCGGCGAGGAGGTGCTCTACCTGCACGGCGGCCTGGCCCGGGCGCGCCGCGAGGAGCTGGTCGACCGCTTCCAGTCCCCGGACGGGCCACGGGTGTTCCTGCTCTCGCTGCGGGCCGGCGGCACCGGCCTCAACCTGACCGCAGCCAACCAGGTGATCCACCTGGACCGCTGGTGGAACCCGGCGGTCGAGGAGCAGGCCACCGACCGCGCCTTCCGGATCGGCCAGCGCCGGGACGTCCAGGTCCGCCGACTGGTCTGCGTCGGCACCGTCGAGGAGCGGATCGACGAACTCCTCACCGCCAAGCGCTCGTTGGCCGAGGCGGTGGTGGGGGAGGGGGAGCGCTGGCTCACCGACCTGCCGGTCGACGCACTGCGCGAACTGGTCGCCCTCACCCGGGAGGACGCCGTGGCCGAGGAGGACCTATGACCGGTTCCGGCACCGAGGAGGACGTGTGACCGACGAACCGAGACCGCCCGTGGTCAACGTCGCCGCCTACTGGCGCGGCGACTTCACCCTGAGCCCCGCCCCGGCGGAGGAGGAGGACGGCCCGGACGAGCCCTCGCTGCGCCGCCTCGGCCGCTCCGGCATCACCGCGTACGGCCGCGACCTCTCCGCCGTGCTGGCCCCCGCCTACGAGGCCTTCCTGAGCTGAGCGCGACGACTACCGTGCGGTAGCGTCGCGCGGGTGACCGACACCCACGAGACCGGGCCGGCCGGTGAAGCCGGGCAGACCAGCGCGACCGGGCCGACCGACCCCTGGCTGGCCGACTTCGAGCGGCACCGGCGGACGGTCTTCGGCATCGCCTACCGGATGCTCGGCAGCGTCGCCGACGCCGAGGACCTGGTCCAGGACACCTGGCTGCGCTGGAGCGGCGTCACCGGCCCGGTCGCCAGTCCCGGCGGCTTCCTGGCCCGTACGGTCACCAACCTCGCCCTCAACAAGCTGGACTCGGCCGCCGTCCGCCGCGAGTCCTACGTCGGCCCCTGGCTGCCCGAGCCGCTGGTCGCCGAGCCGGACGCGACCGACGGCGTCGAGCGGGCCGAGACCGTCTCGGTCGCCCTGCTGGTGGTCCTGGAGAGCCTGTCCCCGCTGGAGCGGGCGGTGTTCGTGCTCAAGGAGGCCTTCGGCTTCTCCTACCAGGAGATCGCCGAGGCCCTGGACCGCACCGAAGCCGCCTGCCGCCAGGTCGGCAGCCGGGCCCGGGCGCACGTGCGCGCCCGCCGGCCGCGCTACGACGCCCCGCCCGAGCTGCGCCGCCGTGCCACCGACGAGTTCCTGGCGGCCTGCGTCGGCGGCGACCTCAACCGGATGCTGGAACTGCTCGCCCCCGACGTCACCAGTTGGACGGACGGCGGCGGGGTGATCAGCGCCGCGCTGCGGCCGGTCACCGGCGCCGACAACGTCGCCCGCTTCGTCCTCGGGGTGCTCCGCCGGCTGGGCGAGGGGGCCGGTGTCCGTCCGGTGCTGGTCAACGGCGTGCCCGGCGTGCTGGTCACCGTGGACGGCGCGGTCGACTCCGTCACGGTCTTCGAGTTCGCCGAGCAGCCCGACGGCGCCGTGCGGATCTCCGAGATCCGGGCGGTCCGCAACCCGCGCAAGCTGGCCCACCTGGCCGACCCGGCCCCCGCCCCCGGCGCCGACGGCAGCGCCGACCGCCCCGGCCCGGCTTGACCCTCGACCAGGTCGAGCCCGCAGAGTCACCGGCATGGAGAGCGAGCTGCACAGCATCGGCGAACTGGCCCGCGCCAGCGGCCTGGGCGTCGGCACCCTGCGCTACTACGACGGCGCCGAGGTGCTCACTCCCGCCTGGGTGGACCCGCAGACCGGCTACCGCTGGTACCGGCCCGGCCAGCTCGCCGACGCCCGGCTGCTGGCCCGGCTGCGCCGGGTCGGCCTGCCGCTGGCCGGCATCCGCGCCGTGCTCGGCGCCGCGCCCGGCAGCGGCGGGGCCCGGCAGGTGCTCGACGCACACCTGCGCCGGCTGGAGGACGGCCTCGCCGACGCCCGCCGCGAGCTCTCCCTGATCCACGCGATGATCGACCAGAGGGAGCAGCCGATGACCACCACCCCCGCCGGACTCCGGCTCACCGTCCCGGCCGAGGAGCTCGCGGCCGCCCTGGACGCGGTCCGCTTCGCGGTCTGCGGGCGCCCGGAGCTGCCCTCGCTCGCCGGCGTGCTCTTCGAACCGGACGGACCGGTGCTGCGCCTGGTCGCCACCGACCGCTACCGGATGGCCCTCGCCGAGGTGCCCGCCACCGGCGACACGCCCGAACGGCCGGTGGCCGGCACGGTCGTCCCGACCGCGCTGGTGGACGCGCTGCGCGCACTGCTCGGCGCGGGCCCGGCCGAGGTGGCGCTCACCCTCGGGGACGGACCGGTCCGGGCCGAGGTCGGGGAGCACCGCATCGAGGGCGTCGCGTTGGACGTCGACTACCCCGACCACCGGGCCGTCACCCGGCTCGAACCGGAGCACCGGATCACCCTGTCCGCCGCCGACCTGCGCGCCGCCGTCGAGACCGGCGCCACCCGCACCCTGCCCTCCGGCCCGGACGGAGCCGACTGCGAGGTCACCGTCCTGACCCTGGCCGGGGACGGAAGCCTGACGGTCGCCGACGACCCGGCCCCCGAGGGCTACCGACTGGCCGTCAACCGGGACTTCCTGCTCGACGCCCTCGACGCCGGGCGGCCCGGACAGCTGCTCCTCGAACTCGGCGGCCCGATCGCCCCGTTGGCCGTCCGCACCCCCGGGCGGGCGGGCACCTTCTCGGTCCTGATGCCCGTCCGGCTGCCCGAGTCCGCCTGACTGCCTGACGGCCGCGGCCTGACCGGCCTGACCGGCCGGGCCTGACGCGGGCTCTGGAAGGATCACCGCATGAGCCCGCACACCGATCCCCGCGCCTCCGACGTCCACGTCCCGGCCCCCGGCGGCGGCCGGCTGTGGGCGGAGCGCCGCGGCACCGGCAGCCCGGTGGTCCTGCTGCACGGCTCCGGCATGGACTCCCGGCTGTGGGACGCCGTCGCCCCGGCGCTGTCCCGGCACCACGACGTGATCCGCTACGACGCCCGCGGCCTCGGCCGGTCCGCCGCGCCGGAGCGGGCCTTCGACGACGTCGCGGACCTGCTCGCCGTCCTGGACCACTTCGGTCTGCGCCGCGCCGCGCTGGTCGGCCTGAGCATGGGCGGGGAGACCGCGCTGGACTTCGCCCTCGCCCACCCCGGCCGGGTCGCCGCGCTCGGCCTGGTCGGCGCCTCGGTCAGCGGCCACGACTGGCCGCCGTCCCCGGAGACCACCGCCTACGCCGAGGCCCGGCGCCGGGGCGACACGGCGGCGCTGGCCGAACTGGAGCTCTCCGTCTGGGCCGCCATGGGCCGCGACGCGCCGGGCGGCGAGCTGGTCGCGACGATGGTCGAGGAGAACGCGGCCCGCCGGATCGTCAGCGAGCACCACCTCGCGGGCGCGCCGGCCCGGGCGGCCGAACCGCTCCTCGGCACCGTCACCGCGCCCGCCCTGGTCGTCCACGGCGACCGCGACCACCCGGAGATCGCGGCGATCGCCCGGCGGCTCGCCGCCGACATCCCCGGCGCCCGCGGCCACCTCGTCCCGGACGCCGACCACTACCTCCCGCTGCGCACCCCCGAACGGCTCATCGAGCTCCTCCTCGCCCACCTGGCCTGACCCCCGGCCCCGGCCCGCCCACCCGGCCGGCCTCCCGGCAGGGCCCGTTTGCTGCCGCTAGCACCCTGCTTGCATTTGCAAGCAGGGTGTTGCAGGCTGTCCGCATGGCCTCACTGAACGTCGGCTCGCTGGGCGAGTACATCCGCGAGCAGCGCCGCAGCGCCCAGTACTCGCTGCGGCAGCTGGCGGAGGCCGCCGGCGTGTCCAACCCGTACCTCAGCCAGATCGAGCGCGGGCTGCGCAAGCCGAGCGCGGAGATCCTCCAGCAGATCGCCAAGGCGCTGCGGATCTCGGCGGAGACGCTGTACGTCCAGGCCGGGATCCTGGAGGAGCGGCGGGGCGAGGGCCTGGAGCTGCGGGCCTCGATCCTGGCCGATCCGCTGATCAACGAGCAGCAGAAGCAGGCGCTGCTCGCGGTCTACGACGCCTTCCTCAAGGAGAACGCGTCGTCGGCTCCCAAGCCGACGGCCGACGGCCCAGCCACCCAGAACACCCACCGGGAGGACCGGTAACCATGCCCATCACCGACGAGATCAAGAAGACCCTCGGCGACCCGACCCCGCTGTACGCCCTGGCCGGCGCCGGAGACCTCGCGTACGAGAAGCTGCGCGAGGTGCCGGGACGGGTCGAGGCGCTGGCGGCGGACCGCAAGGGTGCGCAGGAGAAGGCGACCGCCAGGCTCCAGGAGGCGCAGTCGCTGCTGACCGGGGCGCAGGCCAAGGTCACCGAGACCGTCACCACCCTGCCGACCGACCTCAAGGCCCTGCAGGAGCGGGCCCAGGGCTTCGCCCTGCAGCAGGTGGCCCGCGCGGTCGAGCTGGCGGTGAAGGCCAAGGAGACGTACGACGAGCTGGCCGAGCGCGGCAAGGTCGTGGTGGACAAGGCCCGCCCGGGCACGCCGGACGAGGCCGAGCGGCCCGAGCCGGCCGCGGAGCTGGTCGAGGCCGAGCCGGCGGCGGAGGTCGCGGAGGTCGTGGAGGTCTCGGAGCTCGCGGAGGTCGACGCCGAGCCCGCCCCGAAGAAGTCCGCGCGGGCCCGCAAGGGCGCCGCCGACGCCGCGGAGTGACCCGGGGCGTGTCCGACACGCCCCCGTACCCCGTGGGGCACATCCGGTGACCACGGGACGTTGAGCCCGTCGCGGACGGTCGTCGTGCCAGGATGGGCAGCGGTCGCAGCGCCGGAGTCGAGAGCAGAGGAGATCGAAATGGTCGGAGTGTTGCAGATTCTGGCCTTTTCCTACCTGAACCCGATCTGGTGGGCGACCATCGCCATCCTCGCCTACAAGCTGTTCGCCCTGGCCGACGCGGTCACCCGCCGGGAGGACGCCTACCGGGCGGCCGACAAGAAGACCAAGGGCTTCTGGGTGGCGATCCTGGCGATCTCCTTCGGCTGGGACTTCCTGTTCGGGGTGAACTTCTTCACCGGCATCGGCACCCTGGCCGGCCTGGTCGCCTCGATCGTCTACGTGGTGGACGTCCGCCCGGCGATCCGGGCGCTGACCGGCGGCAGCGGCGGCCGGGGCGGTCGGAGCAACACCGGGCCGTACGGCCCCTGGTAGGAGCGGCAGCCGACAACGTGACGGCCCGGGCGGGGAGTTCGCCCGTCCGGGCCGTCGCGTTGTCCGCCCTCGTTCTTCGTCGACCGCTTCCGCGCCCGTTCGCGCGCCCCTCGGCCGGGGATCAGCCGAGGATCAGCTGCACCGGGTTGCGCTCCAGCAGCAGCACCGCGACGTCGTCGGTCAGCGCGCCGCCGTTCAGCTCCTCGACCTCGGCGATGGCGCTGTCGATCAGCCGCCCCCGGGTCAGTCCGGCGGCCTGGTGGTCGCCGATCAGGTCCGCGAGCCCGTCCTGGCCCAGCCGGCGCGATCCGGCCCCGACCCGGCCCTCGATCAGCCCGTCGGTGTAGAGCAACAGCCGCCAGCCGGCCCGCAGTTCGACCTCGTGGGCGGGCCAGGCGGACTGCCCGTCGTGGCACGGAAGCAGGCCGAGCGCGGGCCCGGCGAGGTCGGCGGGCAGGGTGATCGGCTCGTGGTCCCGGCCGAGCAGCAGCGGCGCCGGGTGCCCGGCGAGGTAGAGCCGGGCCCGCTCGCCGGTGCCGAGCGAGTCGAGGCCGCTGCCGGGGCCGCCGGGCTCGATGACCAGCATGCAGAGCGTCGCGAAGATCTCGTCGCTGCGCCGTTCGTGCTCCAGCACGTGCTGGAGGGTGGTGAGCAGGGTCTCGCCGGTGAGGCCCGCGAAGACCAGGGTGCGCCACGCTATCCGGAGCGCGACGCCGAGCGCGGCCTCGTCCGGGCCGTGGCCGCAGACGTCACCGATCACGACGTGGACGGCGCCGTCGTCGGTGCGCACGGCGTCGTAGAAGTCGCCGCCGAGCAGTGCGCGGCGGCGGCCGGGGCGGTAGCGCCGGGTGAAGGAGAGCCCGGCGCCGTCGAGCAGCGGGGTGGGCAGCAGGTGGCGCTGGAGGCGGGCGTTCTCCTGGCCGCGCAACTCGGCCTCGACCAGGCGGCGCTGGGACTCGTCGGCGCGCTTGCGCTCGACGGCGTAGCGCAGGGCGCGGGCGAGCAGCGGGCCGTCCGTCTCGTGCTTGAGCAGGAAGTCCTGGGCGCCGGCGGCGACGGCGGCCGCCCCGAGTTCGGCCCCGGCGGCGTCGGTGAGCACCACGACCGGGGTGTGCGGGGCCCGCCGGAGCAGCTCGTGCAGGCCCTCCAGCCCGTCCGAGGAGTCGGTCGGGTGCGGCAGGTCGGCGGGCGCGGCGAGGTCGAGCAGCACGCAGCCGAACTCGGGGGTGCGGGAGCGCCCGCGCCGGGCCCAGTTCACGGGCGGGGCGAGCAGTTCGGTGGCCTGGTCCAGGCCGCGGGCCCAGTGGATCTCGATGGAGGTGCCGCTGTCGGCCACCGCCGCCTTGATCAGCTGGGCGTCCGAGGCGTCGTCCTCGATGACCAGCAGCCGCAGCGGGGCGCCGTCGGCCGGTCCGTCCGCCGCCGGGCCGCCCGGGTCGGAGATGTGGGACGGGTGGGAGGCGTGCGCGGCCCGCGAGCGGGGGTGGGGTATCGGGGGAGCCGCCGAGGCCGGTCCGGTCGTGACGCGGCTTCGGGCATGACCGACGGGGGCGCCGTCATGGGCGCCCGGCAGGCCCGCGGCACCAGGTGCCCGCCCGTCTCCCGTTGCGGGCATCGGTGGTTCCTCCCTTTCCCCGACTGCGTAACGGTCGACGTCCGTCCGCAGTGCCCGCCTGGCACCGCGCGTCGGGGAACTTCTCGCGACCATAACGTGATCTCCGGGGATTTCTCTGGCCGACCGGCGCCGTTGTGGCTATTGCCACGCCGGTGGTGGTGTGGTGACTGGACTCGGACGAGCACCCGGGCTCCGTCGGGTGGCTGCCGGAAGGGCTGCCGGGCGGTTCCGGGAAAGGGGAGAGGGCGATGGTTGCGCGGATCACTCTGGTGGAGGGTGACATCACGGAACAGCCGGTGGACGTCGTGGTGAACGCCGCCAACTCGTCGTGGTGCACACCGTCGGGCCGGTGTGCCGGGCGGAGGAGTACGAGGAGCGGGCGGGGCTGCTGCGGGCCCGGCGGGAGCTGTTCGGCCGGGGGTCTGAGGGCGGGACCATCGTGGCGCGTCGGGGCGTCAACACGCCAGAGATATTCGATAACTCGTTCGAGTGAACGTATCGAATCGCTCACCGGCTCTCGCCGCGCACCGCCCGCACGACGGCCGCGACGGCTACGGCGCGAGCGCCGACCAGGGCACCGTGACCTCGCCCTGCCGCCACCGCCCGCGCGCGTCCACCAGCGGCCAGCTGCCCGCCAGCGCCGTGCAGGCCGCCACCCAGCGCTGCCGCGCCCCGAACGCCCCGTACGGCGCGGCCGCCGCCCAGGCCCGGTCGAAGTCGGCCAGGAAGGCGTGCACGGGCCGCCCCGGCACGTTGTGGTGGATCAGCGCCTTCGGCAGCCGCTCGGCCAGGTCGGAGGGCTGGCCCAGGCCGCCCAGCCGGGCCGCGAAGGTCACCGTCCGGGGCCCCTCCGGGCCGAGCGCGACCCAGACGTGCCGCCGCCCGATCTCGTCGCAGGTGCCCTCCACCAGCAGCCCGTCCGGGGCGAGCCGCGCGCACAGCCGCTCCCACACCCCGGCGACCGCCGATTCGTCGTACTGCCGGAGCACGTTCGCGGCCCGGATCAGCTGGGCCGGCCCGCCGCCGTCCAGCGGCACCTCGAAGCCCCCGCGCCGGAAGGTGAGCAGCGGCGGCTCGGCGTACGGCAGTGCGGCGGCGACCCGCTCCGGCTCGATCTCGATCCCGACCACCCGGACGTCCGGCCGCACCGTGCGCAGCCGTCCGGCCAGTTCGACGGCGGTCCACGGCGCGGCGCCGTAGCCGAGGTCCACCGCGACCGGCGGCCGTCCGGCGGCGCGCAGCTCGCGGCCGAGGGTGTGGGCGATCCAGCGGTCCATCCGGCGCAGCCGGTTGGTGTTGGTGGTGCCCCGGGTGACCGTCCCGACCGGGCGCCCGGTCCGTCCGCGGGCGGGCGCGGCGGGAGCGGGGTCGAAGGAGGCAGCCATGCCCAGAAGGGTAGTCGGGTCGCCGACGGCACCGTGCTGACCTGGGGCGATGGCGGCCGTTCCGGCCGGTGGGCCGGGGCGGGAATGCCGGGCGCGGTCCGTGTGGTTGGCACCCTGATGGTGATGTGTGCCCGGACGGGGCTGCGCACACCGGACAACGGGCGGCCCGGCGCGGACCGCCTCGACGGGCCGCACAGAGGAGGCTTCAGCCAGGTGATCCAGCACCCCGTCCGTTCGGTACGCCGGGCCCAGCCCGCCGCCCCCGCGCGCGGCCGGCTCCAGTCGCTCGTCCCCGGCCGCCGCCGCCCGCGCCGGATAGCCATGCTGAGCGTCCACACCTCGCCGCTGCACCAGCCCGGCACGGGGGACGCCGGCGGGATGAACGTCTACATCGTGGAGCTGGCCAAGCGCCTGGCCGACCTCAACATCGAGGTCGAGGTGTTCACCCGGTCGATCTGCTCGGACGACGCGCCGACGGTCGAGCTGGCCCCGGGCGTGCTGGTCCGCCACGTCACCGCCGGTCCGTACGAGGGCCTGGTCAAGGAGGACCTGCCGGCCCAGCTGTGCGCCTTCACCCACGGGGTGCTGCGGACGGAGGCGGGCCACCGCCCCGGCCACTACGACCTGGTGCACTCGCACTACTGGCTCTCCGGGCAGGTCGGCTGGCTGGCCGCGCAGCGCTGGGGGGTGCCGCTGGTGCACACCATGCACACCATGGCGAAGGTCAAGAACGCCGCGCTGGCCGAGGGCGACACGCCCGAGCCCGCGGCCCGGGTGATCGGTGAGACCCAGGTGGTGGAGGCGGCCGACCGGCTGATCGCCAACACCACCGAGGAGGCCGCCGAGCTGGCGCTGCACTACGCCGCCCGGCCGGACCAGCTGGCCGTCGTGCACCCCGGGGTCAACCTGGACGTCTTCCGCCCCGGCGGGCCGCGCACGCCCGCCGCCGTGCGGGCCCGGCTGGGCCTGCCGCAGGACGCCGCGGTGCTGCTGTTCGCGGGCCGGATCCAGCCGCTGAAGGCCCCGGACGTGCTGCTGCGGGCGGTCGCCGCGCTGCTGGGCCGCCGCCCGGAGCTGCGCGAGCGCCTGGTGGTGCCGGTGGTCGGCGGGCCGTCCGGCACCGGGCTGGCCCGGCCGGAGAGCCTGCACAAGCTCGCCGCCCAGCTGGGCATCGGCGACGTGGTGCGGTTCCACCCGCCGGTCGGCCAGCCGGACCTCGCCGACTGGTACCGCGCGGCGTCGGCGCTGGTGATGCCCTCGTACAGCGAGTCCTTCGGGCTGGTCGCGCTGGAGGCGCAGGCCTGCGGCACCCCGGTGGTGGCGGCCTCGGTGGGCGGCCTGCCGGTCGCGGTGCGGGACGGCGAGACCGGCACCCTGGTGCAGGGCCACGACCCGCTGGACTGGTCGTACGCGCTGGAGCCGTACGTCACCGACCGGGGCCTCGCGGCCCGGCGCGGCGAGGCGGCGGCCCGGCACGCGTCCCGCTTCGGCTGGGACACGGCCGCGGCGACCACCGCCGAGGTGTACGCCGGGAGCATGGCCCGCCCGGCGGGCCGGCTGGCCGGGGTCCGTCGCCGACCGGCCTGAGCGGAGGCCCGGGCGGAAGCCCCGGGGTCGAGCGGCCTGGGGCTGCGCCCGCCCGGTACCGACGAGTAACGTCACCCCCATGGCAATCCGCACCAAGGACGAGGCCCTGACCCTCCTGCGCGCCGCCCTGGACGACGCCGGGGTGGCCTGGGAGCCGGCCGCCACCGACCCGTACACGCTGGTGGCGGCCCTCCCGGGCACCCGCAAGCTGAGCACCACCTGCGCCCTGCGGGTCGGCGACCACACCCTGTCGGTGAACGCCTTCGTGATCCGCCGTCCGGACGAGAACCACGAGGCCGTCTACCGCTGGCTGCTGGAGCGCAACACCCGGCTGTACGGCGTCGGGTACGCGATCGACGCGCTCGGCGACGTCTACCTGGCCGGCCGGCTGCCGTTGGAGGCGCTCACCCCGCAGGTCGTGGACCGGCTGCTCGGCACGGTGCTGGAGAACGCGGACGAGCCGTTCAACACCCTGCTGGAGCTGGGCTTCGCCACCGCGATCCGGCGCGAGTGGGAGTGGCGGACCAAGCGCGGGGAGTCCACCCGCAACCTGGCCGCCTTCGCCCACCTGGCCGCCCCGCGGGACGCCTCGGCCGAGGCCCCGGATGCCCCGGACACCCCGGCCGCCGGCTGACCCGCGGGCCGGTCAGGCGCCCGTCGGGGCCTTCCCGGCCGGCTCCACCGCGGGCTCCGCGGCCGCGGGCGCCGTGGCCGTGCGCGCCGGAGCCCCCACCGCGGGCGCCGGGACCTCCGTGGCCACGGGCCGACGGCGCCCGGCCGCGCCGGTCCGGCGGGCCAGCACCACGTACCCGAGCGCGGTGACCGTCCCGACCGCCCCGCAGGCCGTCCAGAGCACCGCCGGCCCCGCGTGCTGGAGCAGCAGCCCGCCGCCCGCGGGGCCGAGGAACGAGGCGAGCGACCAGGAGAGGCTGTGCACGCCCTGGTAGCGGCCGCGTCCGTGGGTCGGCGCCAGCTCGGCGACCAGGCCCATCATCACCGGCGTGTTGAGGATCTCGCCGACCGTCCAGACGGCCACCGAGAGCGCGAACAGCCAGGCCGAGGACCCGGCCAGCGCGGCCAGCCCGAAGCCCCAGCCGGTGAGCAGACAGCTGGTGATCAGCAGCCCGGTCCGTGAGCGGCCCTCCATCCAGCGGGTCAGCGGGATCTGCAGGACCACGATCAGCAGCCCGTTCAGGCCGATGACCAGGCCGTACTCGGTGGAGGTGATGCCGGAGGCGCCCATGTCCACGGCCAGCGTGGTGCTGCCCTGCTGGAAGACCAGCGCGAGCAGCAGGGTGAGCCCGACCAGCGCCATGAACGGGGCGTCCCGGAACACCGAGAGCAGGCTGACCGGCGGTTCGGCGGAGCCGTCCGCCCGGCCGGGCGCGGCCTGCGGCCTGGTCTCCGGGATCCGGATGAAGATCACCACCGCGCAGACCAGGGTGGAGAACGCGTCCAGCAGGAAGAGCGTGAGGTAACCGTGGGTGGCGATCAGGCCCGCCACGGCCGCCGAGAGGCCGAAGCCGATGTTGATCGCCCAGTAGTTCAGCGAGTACGCGCGGACCCGGTCCTCGGCCGGCACCAGGTCGGCGATGATCGCCGAGGTGGGCGGCCGGGTGGCGTTGTTGCACAGGCCCACCAGGAAGGCCACCACGGCGATCGCCACCTGGCCGTCCGCGAAGCCGAGCACGGCGGTGAACAGCGCGGTGCCGAGCTGGGCGGCGAGCAGCGTGGGCCGGCGCCCGATCCGGTCGGCCAGCACGCCCGCGAGGATCGCCGCGACGGCCGAGCCGAGGCCGAACAGCGAGGCCACAAGGCCCGCGTAGGAGGCCGAGTACCCCCGGTCGACGGTCAGATACAGCGCCAGGAAGGTGACGACGAACGCGCCGAGCTTGTTCACCAGCGTGCTCACCCAGAGCCACCAGAACTGTCGCGGCAGCCCGCCCACGGTCTCCTGTACGAGTCTTCGGATCCGGGGGTTGGCGACCAGGGCGACGAGCATGTGGGGGCTCCCGTGGGCAGGCGTCCGCCGAACGGTGCGGCAGGCCCGGTCAGCCGACGCATGTAAGTGTCAGATGCGCGGAGCACACATTACACATCGGCCGAAGGTCCCCACCAGGGGTTTTCCGACCCCCCACTAAGCTGGGGGCCATGGCTGACACGACGTACCGACTCATCCTGCTCCGCCACGGCGAGAGCCAGTGGAACCAGAAGAACCTGTTCACCGGTTGGGTCGATGTCGACCTCAACGAGAAGGGCGAGAAGGAGGCCGCCCGCGGTGGCGAGCTCCTGGCCGCCGAGGGTCTGCTCCCCGACGTGCTGCACACCTCGCTGCTGCGCCGCGCCATCCGCACCTCCCAGATCGCCCTGGACAAGGCCGACCGGCACTGGATCCCGGTCAGCCGCAGCTGGCGGCTGAACGAGCGCCACTACGGCGCGCTCCAGGGCAAGGACAAGGCCCAGACCCTGGCCGAGTTCGGCGAGGAGCAGTTCCAGCTGTGGCGCCGCTCGTACGACACCCCGCCGCCGGTGCTGGCCGACGACGCCGAGTACTCGCAGGCCGGTGACGCGCGCTACGCCGACATCCCGAGCGAGCTGCGTCCGCGCACCGAGTGCCTGAAGGACGTCGTCGACCGGATGCTGCCGTACTGGTACGACGCCATCGTCCCGGACCTCGCCGCCGGCCGGACCGTCCTGGTCACCGCCCACGGCAACAGCCTGCGCGCGCTGGTCAAGCACCTCGACGGCATCTCCGACGAGGCCATCGCCGGCCTGAACATCCCGACCGGCATCCCGCTGGTCTACGAGCTGGACGCCGACTTCAAGCCCGTCACCCCGGGCGGCCGCTACCTCGACCCGGACGCCGCCGCGGCCGCCATCGAGGCGGTCAAGAACCAGGGCAAGAAGTAACCCACCTGGCGAAACGGCCCCCCACCTGCGCGTATGGCGCTGGTGAGGGGCCGTCGTCATTCCCGGGCCGTCTGTGGGCCGTCAGCCTTCGTGATCTTGGGGCGTGAAGACCCCTTCGATCGCCTTCCGCGCCCGGCGCCGGCTGTCCGGCATCAGGTGCGCGTAGACCCGCAGCGTCAGCCCCGGATCGGCGTGGCCCAGGTACTCGCTCACGGCCTTGATGCTCTCCCCGGCGTCCAGCAGCACCGACGCGAAGAAGTGCCGGAGCGCGTGCATGCCGTGCTCCCGGGCGGACGCGTAGGACTCCCCCTTGCCCGGCGTCGGGATGACCCCGGCGGCGGCCAGCGCGGGCTTCCAGTGGTCCTCGTTGAGCATGCCGCGCCAGACGATCGAGTCGGAGAGGCTGGTGAAGATCAGGCGCTTCGTCACCGGCGGTCCGCCCACCTTCATCCACGGCAGGGTGATCTCCACCGCCGGGAACCGCTTCATGTGGGCCTTGAGCGCGTCGGCCACCGGCCGGGGGAGCGGCACGCTCCGCAGCGTCCCGCCCTTCGGCGGCGCGAACACCGGCTTGCTCCGGCTCAGCTTGAGCTGCTGGGTGACGTGCATCGTGTTGGCGTCGAAGTCGAGGGCGTCCACGGCCAGGCCCAGGATCTCGCCCTGCCGGAGCCCGCAGCCGGCGCCGACGTCGACCGTGGCCCGGTACCGCTCCGTCATGCCCGCCCGGACGGCGAACACCCGCTCCGGCTCCCACGGGACGACCCGTCGGGAGCCGACGACCGGCGGCCGCACGGTCTGCGCGGCGCACGGGTTCCGGAGGAGGATGCCGTCGTCCACGGCCGCGCTCAGCACGGCCCGGACGTTGGAGAAGATGACCCGGGCGTACGACCCCGACATGCCGGAGGTCTCCAGCTCGGCGACGAACTCCCGGATGTGGCTGGGCTGGAACGACGTGAGCGGCCGGGCCCCGATCCGCGGGAAGGCGTGCCGCCGGAGCTGCGACTGCATCGAGGCCTGCGTGTTCGGGTCGCTGGTCTGGCTCCTCAGCCAGTGCTCGGCGAACTCCTGGAAGGTGGTCTTCGCCGTCGTCGGGTCGAGGTACTGGCCGCGCGACATGTCGGCCTCGATCCGGGCCAGCCACTCCTCCGCCAGTCGCTTCTGGCGGTCGGGAAAGCTCCGGCTCGTCTCCTTGCCGTCCGGGCCTTCATAGCGGGCCCGGTAGCGCTTGCCGGTGCCGTAGCGGTCGGTGCGGACGCGGTGGGGCTTGCCGTCCGGGCCCTTCTCGGTCTTGTACCAGCGGTCTTGGATGTGTCCGGCCATGGGGCCGCTCCTTGAAGTGGTGGTGGCTTCGTGTTGTTGGGTTGTTGTGGTTGTTGTTGTTGCTCTGACCTGCGACAACAACGGGGGGCGGGGGTGTGGGGAGGGGCTGGGGGAGGGGGGCTGGGTGGGCCCCGCCGGGGCGGTGTTGCGGGCGGCCTCAGGAAGAGGGCGCCTGGGGATGGGGCGGGATGGTCGTACTGGCGGGTGCTGGGGGCGGGCTTCGCGTCCTCCAGTACGGGGGGTGGGTGGAGGCCCTGCGGGGTGGGCCTCTCTCCGGGTGCCCGTCAGCCCTCGGAGAGGGGCCGCGTTCGGCTGTGGGTCAGGCGGCCTGCTGGGTCTGGTGGGTGACCCACTGGGCGACGGCGTCGGGGTGGTAGCGGAGGTGCCGGCCGACGCGGAAGGCGGGCGGGCCAGTGCGCTTGCGGCGCCACTGGTAGACGGTCTCCAGCGGGACGCCGAACATCGCGGCGATGTCCTCGGGGGTGAGGAAGCGTGCGGGGAGGGCGATCACGGTGGGTTGGGGGTCGGCCGGGGTGCTGCGGTTGGCCATGGGCCTCTCCTGTGGGTGAGGGCGGGGTGTCAGACCGGGTGTCAGGGGTGGGTGTCAGGCGGTGTCAGCGGCCGTCTGACACCGGGTTTGCCTAGGGGTTTGGGTGTCAGGGCTGTCAGGTGTCAGGGGGTGTCAGGCCCGGTGTCGGGGAGGGCTGGAGGAGGTGCCGGGGACTTGAACGGCTTTGCGGGGTGTGACTTTGGGTGATCTCCCACCCACCCCCCGCCCGGCGGGAGGGTGTCCTCCCGGGCCTCTGATCGGGCGGGGGAGGGCTTTTTCTGGGTGGGGGTGGGTGGGGGGAGGTTACGGACCGTTGCGGAGGTTGCCTCACGCGCCGGCTGCTCTGTTGGCGGGGTTCCGGGGTGGGGCGCGGTGGTGCTGGTTCGTGATCGACTTCCCCTTCCGGCCGGTGTAGTCGGGCGTGTAGTCGGGGCGTAGTCGGGGTTGTAGTCGTGTAGTTGTCGCAGGTCAGAGGCCTGGTGTAGTCGGGATCCGCCGGGCTCTGGCGGTTCCCGGGGGAGGGGCTGGGAGGGGACCGTTCGGGCCCCTGTTCCGGGAGGGCGCGGACGGGGTCTGGCAGGGTCCTGTCTTCCGGCCTCGGAAGTGGTGGGTTCGGGGCCGCGAGCGGGGTCGGACGGGGGTCTGGTCGAGGAGGGCGGTGGGGGTGGTGCCTTCCTTCCCGTGTCCGGCCCGGCGGGGGAGTCTGTCGCGGGGCCTGCGAGCGGGCGGGGAAGGGGCTCTTCTGGGCGGGGGCGGTGGGCATGGCGACCCCCTCTCGGGTGGTCGCTCTTCGGCGTTGTTGGCGTTGTTGTTGGTGCTTTGACCTGCGCCAACAACGGGGGCGGGGTGCTCTCGGCGGGGGAGGGGAGTGGGGGCGTCCTGGTGGTGGACACCGGGCCCGCTCCTGTCCGGCACGCGCCTGGGTGGTGACGGCGGTCGGGGCGGGGTGGGCCCCTGGGGCTTGGTGGGGAGCGGGCCCGGGGCTCTGTGGTGGTCGGTGGGGCGTCCGGCGGGATGGCCGGTCGGGCGGGGTGGGCGGCGGGCGTGCGGGGCATCGCGGTGGTCTCCGTTCGGGGCCGGGGGCGGTCCGGAAAGGCCGGAAAGGCCGGAAAGGGTTTTGAGCTGGGGTTTTGTGTGGCGGAAAGCCGTCCGGAATGGTCCGGAAAGGGGGCCGGAAGGTCGGCGGCAGGGGATCGCGGAGCCCTTCGCGGACCATTCCGGACCACTTTCCGCCAGGCGTTTTCGCTGGTCAGGGGGCCTTACGGCCTTTTCGGCCTTTCCGGACCGCTCCTCAGTCGGGTGGGGCGTAGAGGTAGACGGTCTGGTGGCGTCCGCCGGTGGAAAGCTGGGCAGCGGCGAAGCCGGGCAACTGGCACAGGCGGGCGGTGACGTCGGCGCGCTGGGTGGCGTTGAGCCGCTTCAGGAGCACCTGCACCTGGCTCTGCGTCATGCCGGAGGGCCCGGCGGTCTTCACCGCGTTCAGGAGCTTGTCCAGGTGCGGATCGCCTGTGCTGGCGGCGGCGGTGGGTCCGAGGACGTGGGCGGCGCTGGCGCGGGCGTACCGGACGAGGGCCCATGCGGCGCGGAGGTGGGTTTCGCCGATGCGGTCGGTGTGGTCGGTCAGGGCGTAGACCATGGCGGCGCGTTTGGCGTAGGGGGCGGCGCGGGCGGTGAACTCGGCGATCGGGCCGTCGTCGCCCTCGTCCCCGCACAGCGCCAGGTAGACCTCGTCGCGCCAGAGCTGGGCGGCGTCGGGGGTGAGCTGGACTTCGCCGAGGCGGCGGGCGTCGGTGATGACGGTGCGCCAGGCGGAGGCGAGGTTGTCGATCAGTTCGTCGGAGGCGCCGGGGGCGTCCGGGAGGATGATGAGGATCTTCGAAATTCCCCAGCCCCGATCGGGTTCCCCACTTGCTTGACCAGGTCAAAGGAGTGGGGAGGGTGGGGATCGGGGAGCGCGT